>DVJQ01000072.1 GCA_018716625.1 Candidatus Galligastranaerophilus intestinavium
CAAAAAGTCTGTCATGCCGAACTTGTTTCGGCATCTTTGCCATGCTGAATAAAGTAAATGTCATGCCGAATTTGTTTTAGCATCTTACACTACTATGTAACTTTGTCAGGCCGGGGATTTAGTATAATAAATAACCTCAGGTATTTATGCTGTCATAAACTCTTTTAACTTCTTGAATGTCTTGCCACATAAGCCATTTAGGGCTACCCTTTTCTCTTGAATCGTTCCTTAAAAGATAAGACGGGTGGAAAATCGGCATCATTTTAGCGCCATAGGGGCCTTCAAACCACTGACCGCGCACCCGCGTTATGCTCATTTTCTTGTTAAACATGCTCTCAAGCGCTACTCTGCCGCAGATTAAAATTATTCTCGGTTTCATAACATTTATCTGCGTGTCTAAAAACTCTCTACAAGCCTCTTTCTCGCAAGGCTCAGGGTCGCGGTTTTCCGGCGGTCGGCATTTTATGGTGTTACAAATATAAATATTTTTATCCCTAAAGAAACCTACGCTTGCAAGGATTTTATCCAAAAGTATGCCTGCTTTTCCGACAAAAGGTCTGCCCATTTTATCTTCATAAAACCCGGGGGCCTCGCCGATTAGAATTATTTTATTATTCACAACACCTTCGCCAAAAACAGTATTTGTCCTTGTTTTGCTTAGGCGGCATTTTGTGCAGTTTTTACAAGCATTTTGCGCTTCTTCAAGAGTTTCAAACATAGCTTTATTATACAACTTATTTTTTAAAAAAGTTAAGATTTGCAATGTTTTACGCGATTTTAAAATAAACTTTGTGCAAATTTGGCTCAAGTGCGGGTAAATTTAAATTGAATTTTTCTATTTGTGTTAATATATTAACGTAATTTTTTTTGTTGGGAGTATAAATTATGAATGAAAAATTAGAAAAGGCATTTTGTGTGCAAATAAACAAAGAGTTGTACAGTGCTTATTTGTATCTTGCTATGCAAGCTTATTTTAAGGAAATAAACCTTGATGGTTTTGCAAACTGGATGTATGTACAAGTTCAGGAAGAGTTGGCACATGCAATGGGTATGTATAATTATGTTTTTGAGCGCGGCGGTAAAGTTGAGCTTATGAGTATAGAAAAGCCTGAGTGCAGTTTTAATTCGCCGCTAAATGTTTTTGAGGAAGTCCTTAAACATGAAAAATACGTTACTTCATTAATTAACGATTTGGCTTTTGTAGCTGAGGAAGTAAGGGACAGAGCAGCAATGTCGCTTCTTGACTGGTATATAAAAGAACAAGTTGAAGAAGAAGCAAATGTATCAAATGTTTTGGGCAATTTAAAACTGGCGCAAAATGACCCCAGAGCACTCTTGCTTTTGGACAGAGAGCTTGCAACAAGGACTTTTGTTGCCCCTGTTATAGGTTAAAATAAAATTAAACCCGCCTTATATGGGGCGGGTTTTTTCTACTTAATATTCAGCTCGTATTCTAAAATGTCCGTAAGTGGTGGTTTTTTGAGGCAGTTAATTGCTAAGTTTGCCTTTGTTGCAAGCTCAGGGTTGAAAGTCACCTCGCTTACCGTTTTAAGCAAATCTATTGTGCCGTTAAATACTCTTAGAAGGTCGCCTTCATGCATTATTAAATATTGCGACTTTAACTCTTTAAAGATATCTTTCCAAAGTGCTATGCATTCTTCCCTGTTCTCGCTGCTCATATAGGCAAAATTCAATATCGCGGGAACAAGATTTGTACTCATTTTTATCTCGTCATCAATTTTTCTTGCCGCCTGCTCTTTGGCTATGTTTTCTGCCAGAGTAATTGCAGGGCTTAGTTTTTGCGCTACATCTGCCATCTCGCTGTCAAAAGTTGTTTTTGGTCTGTCGTCTTTAACATCGGCAAATATTACCATTAACGCTGCAAGTTCTTCGGGAGTTAAATCTTGAGTGTATTTCGGGTCGCTTATCAACTCCGTTAATAAAACTTGATTTATTCCATAGATGTTTTTTGCCATCTCACCTTTTTCTGTCAGGTAGTAAACATCTCCGTCATGTTGAATGCAACCTTTTTCCTCAAGGTAATTTAATCTTCTTATTGCGTCTTGTTTTACCCTTCTTATTTCGCTGCTGTGATAGCTTAAATAACTGTTATCAAGTGTTTTTTGAGGACTTCTTGCCCTTTCGGGTTCGTTAGCCTGATAAGAAAGAAAGCTTTTTTCGATAAAATTATCCAGATTATTTAAAATCGGCTTTTGCAAAAGTGCTGCATAGTTTAAATTCAGATGACTTCTTATTTTTGTGTCTTTTGATGAAATAATATCCTTGAATGTTTCAAAGCCAAGCTCCCCTTGCGGGCAAACTATGACATTGCCAATATCGTCTATGCCTCTCCTTCCGGCTCTGCCGGCACCTTGTTTGTAGGTTGTGGGGGCAACTGTTACAATAGACCTTCCGTCAAATTTGTCTGCTGATGTAAAGACAGTTGTTTTAAAAGGCATATTAATGCCCGCAAGCATTGTCTCCGTTGCAAAGCAAGCCTTAATGAGTCCTTCGCGCGACAGTTTTTCTACCAAACTTTTGTAAGCAGGTAACATTCCGGCATGGTGTATTGCGTAGCCCATAAGCAACTTTGGAAGATATTCTTCATCAAAGTCGCTGCCTAAATATATTCCGCTTTCTTTTGCTTCGTTTATGCTGTTTAGAACTTTTTTTGATTCCTCGGGCGTTAAAAGTGTTCCAAGCCTTTGCGATACTTCATCAAGCTGCTCTTTGCACCTTTTTTTGGAGAATATAAAAAACAGTGCCGGAGTTTTGTTTTGTTTTTCAAGGATTTTTAAAAGCGGTACAAGAGGCGGATTTTTGCTGTTGTAACTTAGTCTTATATCGTTTGTAACATTTAAGTTTTCATCAGATAAGGCATACGCAATTTGTTTTGCTTTATCTTTTTCAAGTCCTTTTTCTTTCATAAGAGAAAAAGCAAATTCTTGCGAATTTATGTAGAAACCTCCGGTGTTGTGTTGTTTTAATATTGTTTGAAAATCTTGCCCGTAAAGTGATTCCAGCTCGGAGGCTATTTGTTTTTGTCTGTCACTAAGCCCGTTTTGAAGTTTTCTGGGGTTTATTTGTTTTGTGTAAAGCGGTTCAATTACAAATCCTTTGTCTTTTTTATAGCCATAGACGTATTCATTTAGCGGTACAAATCTCTCATTTTCCGCAATAGCTGTCAGATGAGCTGCTTTAGCAGAGTTTAATTTGCTTATCCATTCGTTTATTTCTTGTGCGTTTGAAGCGGTAGCAGAGAGCATCATCTGCTTCATATATTTTGGGGTGTTAATAACCGCTTCTTCCCAGACCGTTCCTCTTGCAGGGTCGCCAAGATAGTGAAATTCATCATAAATTACACCGTCAAAATCTTTGAATATTTCTGCGGTAGTTTGCGCGTCTTCCAAATTCAGCATATTGCGATAAATTTCCGTTGTCATAACAATAAGCTGTGCTTCGGGATTTACAACGACATCGCCTGTTATAATGCCCACATTGTTAGAATTTATAAAGTTTCCGTCTTTATCATAGTTACCGAACAATTCCGAGAATTTTGTAAATTTTTCGTTGCTAAGCGCCTTTAGAGGGGACAGGTATATTATTCTTTTACCTTTTTTTATCGTGTCATCAATGCCGTATTGGGCAATAAGAGTCTTACCCATTCCTGTCGGGGCTGTTACTATAACGTTTTCGCCCCTTACAAATGCATCTATTGCGTCTTTTTGGTATCTGTCCAAAATGAATTTTTTGTCCGAATCTTCAAAAGAGCGCATTTGCTTTGGACTTTTTGGAGGCAGAATAATCGATTTTATTTTTTCTAAGTCGAGTTCTGCGCTTCTGCTGTCTTTTAGTTTTGCAACTTCTTTCAAAAAAGGGTTTTGACTGCTCTGCTCTCTGTTTGCTCTTGCGCGTTCAATGTTTTCCAAAATGGCGTCTTTTGGTTTTTGCTCCGTATTTAGTTGCTGCAGGTATTGTTGCAGCTGCAAATATTGCTCGGATGGAAACAGCATTTTCTGTTCAAAGGGGAAAGAACTTTTAAAGACATTATCTTGTTTTGTGCCGGAGAGCATTTTTTCTTGTTTCTTATTTTTAGTGCCGGCTAAAAAAGGGGTTTTTACCAAATTAAAATTTATTTTCATTCAAGCTTCCTAAAAAAATATAATACTAATATGCCTGTAAATATTTTTTTGTGCGAAAAAATATCTCAGTTAATTTTTTTTGTTACAAAACTTCAAAAAAATGCTATACTAATCTTGTATTTAAAAAAGGAGTCAGTTATGTGGGAAAAAGACATTAACATTAACGAGGTGAAAGAGATTATCTCAAGAGCCAAGGTATTTTTTGGTGTTGGCGCAATGCATAAAATCAATGATATTTTAGTTGATTTGAAAACAAAGGGAGTTGATAAGGTAATTGTTATCTCGGGCGCAAACGCTTATAAGGCTACGGGTGCTTGGGGTGTAGTAGAAGCTGCCCTAAGGGAGCAAGGCATAGGTTATGTGAATTACGACAAGGTAACTCCTAACCCCACAACAGACGGCATTGACGAGGCTAAGAAAATCGCACTTGATTTTGGCGCAAAGGCAGTTATTGCAATAGGCGGCGGTTCTCCAATCGATACGGGTAAAAGTGTTGCAATTTTAATGGATGAAAAATATCAGGATAAAACGGCAGATGAACTTTATGAATACAAGTTTGAGCCAACAAGCGCTGTTCCCATTGTTGCAATTAATTTAACACATGGTACAGGTACGGAGGCTAATCGTTTTGCGGTTGCAACAGTTGTTAAAAAAGACTTTAAACCTGCTATTGCATATGAGTGCATTTATCCCACATATTCAATTGATGACCCTAAGGTATGTTTAAAATTAAGTCCGAAACAAACTTTATATACATCAATTGACGCTGTTAACCACGTAATTGAAGCAGCAACAAGCAAGGTAGCTTCCCCATACGCGGTTACTCTTGCAAAAGAAACAATAAGGCTTGTGGCAAAATATTTACCCGTTGCGGCAAAAAATCCTGATGACCTTGAAGCAAGGTATTTCTTGATGTATGCAGCATTGTTGGGCGGTATATGTTTTGATAACGGACTTTTGCACTACACGCATGCTCTTGAACACCCGCTGAGTGCGGTTAAACATGACTTATCACATGGTTTGGGTCTTGCAATTTTATTGCCATCGGTTATTAAAACAATTTATGCCGATAAAGCCGCAACTTTAGCTGACATTTTAGAACCGATTGCACCAAACTTAAAAGGAGAAAAGAGCGAAGCTCAAGCTGCTGCGGTTGCTGTTGAAAAATGGTTGTTTGAAATTGGTGTAAAAGAAAAGCTTTCTGATATGGGATATAGTGAAACTGATGTTGAAAAGCTTACAAATCTTGCATTTACAACACCATCTCTTGCGGGACTTTTGGCAATTGCGCCAAACGAAGCTACAAAAGAGCGCGTAAGAAACATATATCAAGAATCAATGAAACCGCTTTCAATATAAACAATAAAAAGCCCCTTTCAAAAAGGGGCTTTTTAAATTAAAAATATTTTTTAAGGCGTTGTTGTTGAAGAGTTAGATGCTTTGTATTTAACACCCAACTTGCCTATTGCAAATTGATATCTGTCTTTGCCTATTGCATTTGGTTTTTTTGCCCCATTTGTGTCTACAGCTATTGCTACACAGCTTTTTTCAATGTCTGAAGGTGTGCCGTCAAATTCTATTAAAGATTTTGTTGTCATAGAGCAGGTTTCATCGTACGCAAATCCTACAAGAGTACCATCTGCCAGTACTGCAAGCGATTTAGACGTGAAGTCTATTGTATCTGCGCCACCGGCTGCATAGGCAGGTAAGGCAAACATTGATGTTGTGGGATTATCTTGCGATGTTACAGGTGCGTCACCAAGGCAGTTTGCTTGAGCGTCCGAGTTGCAAGTTTTTACATAAGCGACATATTTTCCGTATAAATCTCTAACACAGTTAGAATCAGAGCATCCTACATCACCCATTGTATGAGAGGTAGTTTCAAGCATAACAATTTGTTTTGTTGCATCGTTAAAGGTTGTATATGTTTTTTTAATTGTTGCCTCAGCTTGTTTTCTGTCCAAATCTACATTTGTAATAAGAGATGGTATTGTAACTGCTGCAATTACCCCTATAATTGTAAGCGTTATAAGTATTTCAGCCAATGTAAATGCTTGTTTTATTTTCATAAACCCCGCCTTTTTGTACTCTATATTAGTATTATATTTTGGCTTTTAAAATATTGCAACAGCATTAATGCTTTTTAATGAGTTTTATAAAATCACTCCCTGCAACTGTTCCAACAATCGTTGCAACTCCAAGCCACATGTAGTTTATGATGTTTATAGGACTTTTTTTCTTTTTTATTCCTGCGTTTTTAATATCCTGAGGCGTTTTTGCATTTGCAATTTCAATTGTGTCTTTACTTAAAACGCCGCTTGTTCTGCCTTTTGGCGGCTCAACAACACCAACTTTTGGCGGTGTAAAAGTCATCTGTACATTTTGTGTATTAACTTGTCCTGTCATAACTTAATTAAAACAAAAGGTTATTCTAAATTGCCAACTTGGTTTTTCTTTTTTTCAAAATATCCTGCGATAGGGCTTGCAATCAAAGGTACAAGAATGCGTTTTGCTATAAGGGTTGCACCAATAAGAGTTGAAACCGCTCTAAAACCTTCGCTTGCCTGTTTGAATTTTTTTTCATCGGTTACTTGCGAGAAAAGTTTTTTACAAACAGATTTCTGTATTTTTTGATTTGCAATTAAAAGCCCTGTGCCAAATTGTACAACTGCGGTCGTTATTCCTGTTGCAGCGTCCATTTTTGCTACAAATGATTTTTTATCGTCAGGAATTTCATCATTTTTTAAGGTGTTGCGAACTCTCAGTGCATAAGCAAAAACATCTTTTGATATGCTTGTTACAAGCAATGTTTTTGTTAAAAAGTCCTGATTGTCTATGCATTTGTTTATATGTTTTTTTACAATGTTTGAATTTGCAAAATTATTCAGACTTTTTTGTATAGGGTGTATCATTTTACACCTCCCTGTTTACTAAGGTTTATGTATTTTTCAAGGGTAAATGAAGGCTCTTTTTTTATTTGTTTTTGCGGTTTTTTTATAATCAAATTCATAATTTTCGGGAAAATAAAGTCCTCTGCTTTGCAAAGAATTGGGGTAAGTGCAAGTGCTGCAATAAAACAAACCCTGTTTTGAAGGTGAAAAAGTCTTTTTTTGGTGCAATCATACCCGCTAAGAGCTGCGCTGAGCAGTTTTTTGTCGGTATTATTTTTGCTGTTTTTAATTAAATTTTCAAAATTTTCTTTTATATTTTTGCTAAGCCCTTCTTTTTCAAGCTTTTCAACAAGTTCTTTTGATTTTTGTGCAAATGTTTCGTCATTTTGAGAAGCTTGTTGGACAAGGTACAAAAACATTTTTTTTGCTTCGTTTTCGTTGTAAAGCTTTGCTCCTGTTTTTGGGTCAAGTGCCCCTGAGTTTGCAAGCTTTTCTATAAATTTTGAACCCGCCATTAAAATCGGTACTTCCATCAAAAGCTGTATGGTTGCCGCTACAGGGTTTTTAAGCGCCGAGTACTCTTTTTTTTCTTTGTCCTCTTTTGAAACAGCTAATATAACAGCGGGGACAACCACTGCCTTGCCAATAAAATCAAGTGCTATATTTGTTCCTTCACCGATTTGGTCAATTCTTGCAAAGCTATCCGCTGCAGCACTTTGAAGGTTTTTTACAAAACCTGCGCTGCCTTTGCAGTTAATACTTCCGTTTAGCGAGTTAATTTTCATGGATTTTGCCTTCACTTGGTTAAAACTCCTCAAGATTTTTATTTTCCTGTAAAATAATTTTTTGTAGCAATTTTTTACACTACTTTGTTTTTATTCTTATATGAGGAAGTTTTTAAGAATATTTTTAAATAAAGTTTTAAAAATGCAAGAAGATAAAATGTGCTACAAGGCAAAGCAAAATCTTTATTCATACTCTTGCGGGCCTGTAAGTTCACACATTACATCTTTTGCTACTGTGTCTTTTGATTCAAAAATGCGTGAAAAAATGAAAAAAATGAAAGACACCGTTAAGGCAATTGTTAAAAAGAATATTAACACTCCCGAAAAACTTCTTGAATATGTGGAAAAATCAGGAACAAGGGTTATAAAAATTCCTTACGCGGATAAAATTTTGTCCTATGTCGGTGAGCAAGAGGGCTTTATTACTCCAAAAAGCGGTTTTGAGGCACTTTATTTGAATATTGTTTTAAATAAAAAAATTGCTTTTAAAACTCCCGAAATGTTTGTTTTGAGGGATTTACCGGTTAATATCTATGTTATGTCCCACCAGTTTCATAAATGGTACTCCTACAAAATGGAATTGCCGGGTTATGACTATGCTACTCAGGAAAATTTTAAAAGAATATTTGAATTTTCAGACCCTAAAAAAGTTCAGCAGTTAAGCTACAGTGAAGTTATGTCGCTGAAAGAGGCACTAAGGCGCGATGTTGATGCTATTGAGTTTGTGCTTGAGCTTTCAAAGGAGCAGGAAGGGTCTAAAAAAACTCTGGATAAAATTAAAAACGGTGAAAAAGCTAGGCTCTAAACTCTCTGATTTTTTTTGCAAGAGCTCTTACTTCTTTTTCAATCCCCTCTTTTGTGATGTTAGGGTCTAAAATAATTTTTTCTGCAGTTTTATTTATGGCTTCATTTATTTCTTTTTTGTTTTGTACGCCAAAGTCTTTGTTGCCCGAGTTTTTTAGCTGTTCTATGCCCATACATCTTGCTTTTGCCGCTAAATTTTCTTCGCATTGGCTGAAATATTCATCCTCAAGAGTTTCTTTGTTTGTGGGGATAACATTTGTAAGTTTTGCAAGTTCAAGCTGGGTTTTAT
Source organism: Candidatus Galligastranaerophilus intestinavium (assembly GCA_018716625.1). Taxonomy (GTDB): domain Bacteria; phylum Cyanobacteriota; class Vampirovibrionia; order Gastranaerophilales; family Gastranaerophilaceae; genus Galligastranaerophilus; species Galligastranaerophilus intestinavium. Next base: position 8,912 of record DVJQ01000072.1, read on the forward strand.
CGTCTGTTAAAAGATTTGCAAATTCATGGGCTAAAGCTTTATTTTTTGCATACTTTGGAATAATCAAATTCATAAGCGAAATGTCATATTTACCCTCTTTAGGCTTTAGCTGTTCGCATACGTCCGATTTTAAATAAATTTCAGGCGCGTTTTCTTTTACCATATTCAAAAAATTTGACCCCAAAACGACAAAAAGTGCATTTTTTGACATATATTTTTCTGCCATTTCGCGATGATTTATGGTAAGTGTGTCTTTTGAGATGAGATTTTTTTTATACAAATCGTTGAACATCGAATAAACAAAAACGGCTTTTTTGATTTCTTCCTCATTTTCAAAACTGTTTATGCCGTATTTATTTAAAATCTTTGCCAGAGAATCGTTTTCATTGAGGTTTATTGCAAGGGGGTAAATTCCGCTGCAGTTTTTCAGATTTTGTGCAATTTGTGCCAATTCCTCGTATGTCTTTGGCGGGGTTAGATATCCGCAAGAGTTTAATATTTCCTTGTTATAAAGAGTAATTGAACTTGTCGCATAAAAAGGCAGGGCAAATATTTTGCCTTTATACTTTAACATTTCAACCGTTGAGGGAATAAACCTCTCACTTTCTTTTTCGCTAAAGTATTCAAGAGCCCCCCTTTGAGCTAAAATCAACGAAAAATCAGGGTTTAGATTTATTAAATCCGGAGGGTTTTTGCCTAAAATTGCTGCCAGAGTTCTTTTTTGAGCCTCTGCAATAGGTATATCAACCCAAACAACCTTAATCTGCGGGTGAACTTGCTTAAAATAAGAAATATTTTTTTCAATAATTTCCTGTGCAACGGGTTTTAGCTGAATTGTCCATATTGTAAACTCATTGTTGCGATTTTTTTGTTTTTTATAGTAAAAAAATCCGCCCGTTAAAATAATGGTGCAAAGTAACACTAAAGATACTGTCAAAAAAAACTTTCTAATCATGGTAGAATTATACTATGAATTTATTTGATGTGCTAGAAGACAGTAATAAGCAAATGCCGCTTGCGGAGATTTTACGTCCGAAAACACTTGATGAGTATTTGGGACAGACAAATGTTATTTCGCAAAATTCGCCGATTTATAATTTAATTATGGCAAAAAGGCTTTTTTCTTTTATCCTCTGGGGACCTCCGGGGTGTGGAAAAACAACCCTTGCGCGCCTTGTGGCAAAACATCACAATGCAAATTTTATAGAATTATCTGCCGTAACATCGGGAGTAAAGGATGTAAAAGACGCCGTTGCGTCAGCTAAAGAAGCTCTAAGGACGGGTGTTCGCACCATTGTTTTTATAGATGAAATTCACAGATATTCAAAAACTCAGCAGGACGCACTTTTGCCCCACATTGAAAACGGGACTTTTCACCTGATGGGCTCAACTACCGAAAACCCGTCTTTTCAGGTTATACCGGCTCTTTTGTCACGTGCACAGGTGGTAATTTTAAACCCTGTTGATGATTTGAGCATAAAAAAAATTATTCAAAAAGGGTATGATTATTTGTTGAAAACTTACCCCTCGCAAGGTGCAAAAGTAAGCGGTGAGGCCATTGAAACAATTACAAAATTGTCGCGCGGGGACGCAAGGTTTGCACTAAATACGGTGGAAAATTCTTATTTTGCGACAAAGGGCGAAATTACAAAGGAAATAATTGAAACGCTTTTACAAAAAAGAACTGCAAAATATGGAATAGATGAGCACTACGACCTTGCAAGCGCTTATCAAAAGTCGCTGAGAGGCTCTGATGCGGATGCTGCAATTTACTATCTTGCAAAAATGCTTGTATCGGGTGAGGACCCCAGATTTATTGCGCGCAGACTTTTGGTTGTAGCTTCAGAAGATGTCGGAAATGCCGATTTTCGCGCACTTTTAGTGGCAGAAGCGGCGCTCAGGGCGGTTGAGCACCTTGGAATGCCGGAGGGACGTATAGCCCTTGCACAGGCAAGCGAATTTGTTGCAAGAGCCAAAAAGTCAAATCGTGCAATTTGTGCGATTGATGAGGCAATTTCGGATATTAAAAACGGTCTTGATTTTAAACCGCCCCTGCATTTACGCGACGCGCACTATAAAGACGCCTCAAAATACGGCTTTGGGGTGGATTATATCTATACCCACGACGCTCCTGACGTTTATCAACAATTTTTACCCGATGAAATAGCCGATAAAAAGTATTTCAAATATTAAAAAAATGTTGTATAATCATTTTGCTTGGTTGGCAGGTGTGTAAATTTTTGTAAATTTTTTGTTTGTAAAGGCAAAAAAAATTGTTTACGGACTTTCCATGAGTGCAAGGTTAGGAGCAAGAAAATGGACTCGATAGATACAAGTTATCAAATGGTTCAAAACAGAGCGCAAAGGCAGAGAAGAATCACCCCTGAAGCACTTGAAGCTCACGCTCAAGCGCTGCAAAATGTTTCTGAAGGTGATTTTAGTGTTGACCCTATAATTGTCGCAGATGTTCTGGACGGTAAACTCAAAAAAACAAAGTCAGGTCGCAAACTGGTTAATTTTTTGGTATCAGGTGCGAGTTTTGCCGCTGCTGTAGTGTCGTTTAAAAAAGTTTCGCCAAAGTTGAGAAGCGGTATATCAAATGCAACCTCTAAAATAGCGGGAAGCTTTGGCAATGTCGGCAAAAAAATAAACAATAAAAATATATCCGATGTTGCTGATGAAATGACAAAAGAAGCTGCTAAAATTGCTCAAAAGGGTGACGGCGAAGCCCTGAAACAAGGTCTTACAAGAATTTTGGGTGAAAATAAAAGTGCTAAAGCTATGGGCATATTAAACAAGTTTGGTATTAATACCGGCGGTGACGCTGCAGATACAGCAATTGCCGTTGGTGCAGCAGTTTTAGCGGGTCGTGAAGCAGGTGATATTGCTGATGACACACAAAAAGAACTTACACTTAAAGACGCGGTCAGGGATATTTCAAAAGTAATGAATGCCATCCCCGGTGCCGATGCAGTTAGTGAAATATAACTGAAAGGATATTGAAATGAACATACAAGCAATAAATGCAAGTGCTACATTAGGAAGACGCAGGGTACCGAGTGCCAACGGCGCTGTTTCGTTCAAGGGCAGTGTTAAACAAACGGCTGTCGATGGTGCAAAAGCTGCAAAAGGCACTATTTCAAATGCATTTAAAAACGTTAAGGGTTTTGTGCTTAACACAGTTCCAAATGCTCTAAAAACTGCCGCTTCCAAGGTAAAAAAAGGAACAGGTTTTCTTGGTTCAAAAGTTCTTGACGGTGCAAAGGTTGTCGGCGGTGCATTTAAAAAAGGTACCTTAAAAGCTAAAGACTCTGTTGCTGATTTCGTCGCAAAAAATAAAGGTGCAAAAGGAGTAAAAATTGCAGCAACAGCCCTTACTGCAGTAGTTGCAACAGGTTTTGCAATAAAAGAAATTTACGACATTGTAACAAAGTCAAATCCTGAAAGATAATTTGATACACAAAAATAAATCAACTAAAAAGCCCATTAACAGTGGGCTTTTTAATATGTATAATGTTGCTGTACGGTTTATTGAATAAAGTAGGTGTTATGGGTAAAAAGTTGCATATAGCCTTTGTTTGGCATTTTCATCAGCCTTCGTATCAGGAAAATGCTAAGGGCGATTTTTTAATGCCTTGGGTGAGGTTACATGCAACAAAAGACTACCTTGACATGCTTTTAAGGTTAGAAGATTTTAAAAATATTAAACTTAATTTTGATATTTCACCTGTTCTTTTAGAATCAATTGAAAAATATTCCTGTGGTATAAAAGATATACATTTAAAGCTGCTCTTGTGTGATATAAAAGATTTGGATAAGGATGACAAACTCTTTATTTTAGAGAATTTTTTTGATGTTAATTATTCAAATATGTTACAGACAAGACCTTATTATGCGCAGTTAAATGAAAAGAGAATACATAATGCCAAAAAACCTTCAATTACGGAATGTTTCACAAATCAGGAATATGCCGATATTATGGCAAATTTTACTCTTTGTTGGATAGATAAAAGGCACAGATACCGCTATGAAGGGCTTGATTACCTCTTAGACAAGGAAAAGGATTTTACTTTAAAAGACAGACAAAAAATATATGAAATTCAAATGCAGATAATAAAGGATATAATACCTGCGTACAAAAAATATCAAGATGAAGGCAGGATAGAAATTTCTACAAACCCTTATTACCATGCTATTTTACCCTTGTTGATAAATATTCGCGAATGTTCTTACCCTTACGAAGAAAATCTGCCAAACTCGATTTTGGGTGGTGTAAAGGATGCAAAAGAGCAAATATCAAGAGCACTTGATAAATTTGAAAATCTATTTGGTAAACGTCCGCGGGGTATGTGGTTGTCAGAACAGTGTGTCAGTAAGAAAACAATGAATCTGCTGTCTTATTTTAATATTGATTGGACGGTTCTTGATGAAGGGATACTCTCTGATAGTATAGGGCGTGAGTTTGCGCGTGATTTTGAAGGGAATTTAGAGGATCCTTTTGCACTTTGTGTAAATTATGTCCTTAAAAAAGATAAAAACAAAACAAATATAATATTTGCGGATTCATTTTTTGCAAATTTAATAGGTTTCGGGTATGGCAGCTATGATGGCGAAGTTGCCGCAAATGACCTTTATGAAAAAATTAAAACAATTCAAAATAAGCTCCAAAATTCTCCGCTTGATAATCATCTTTTAACAATTGCCATGGATGG
>DVJQ01000005.1 GCA_018716625.1 Candidatus Galligastranaerophilus intestinavium
AACTAAAATTTTAAAACCATTTCGCAATTTTTACAGTCAAATTCAAGCTCTATTTTTCCGCCATTTTCGTCAATTAAAAACAGCCTTTTATTTCTTAAATTTTTCTCGCATTTTTTCCTGCAAAGGTCAAAAGCACGCCTTAGACAGTGTTTTGTGCGCATAAGCTCAGCATTATTTATTTTTTTTGTTTCATAAGAATCCTCGCTGCACTCAACTTGACACATTCTATAAAATTCTTTTGCTGCCTTATTGTGCACATTTAACCTGTAGTCATTGTTTTTTAGAGGAAATTTAACAGGCAAAATCTTTTTCTTTTGTCTTTTTGCCCTTATTTTTTTGTATTTCTCAAGCCTTACCAACATAAGCCCCTCAAACAACTCGCGCCTCAGCGAGTTTATTTGAGAAACTTTTAAAAAAGGCAGGTTGCTACAGTTAAATTCAATAGCTTGAATATAAAAATCGCTCCCGCCCGTTTTTTTAAGTTGAGTTTCAAATATAGCCTGCATTTTTTGTTTATCACAAGCTAAAGTACAATCATTAAAATTAAGTTCAAAAGTGCACTCATCCTCATCAATAGCGCAAATTTTATCATCATTAACACAAAGCCTGACACCTATTTGCCTTTTTGTTTTTGAATTTTTCAACTGCTTATCAAATTCAAAATCAAAATTTCTGAAAATTTTTGTCCCTTTTTTAATTTTTTGTACAGAATTTGGAAAAATTCTTATAATATCATTTTCATATTCAACCCTGTTAACCAAAAACCCGCACAAGTTGTTATTATCAAAATAGCATAACCCGTCTTGACGATTAATCTTATTTTTAGTTTTAATTTCAATAAAGTTTTTTGTACAACTACAAACACAACCCACAAACTCGCCAACTTGTTTTGGAGTGTCAAAATTATAAATATTTTCTCCCTTATCATCCAAAAAATATGAACAATAACCTCGATTAAAGGTTTTATTTATATTAGGTTTAAAATCATAAAAAACCTTGCCCGATGAAACTCTTTTGTATTTATCAAGCAATAAATTATAATAAGCGCAAACATTTTTTACATAATTTTCATCCTTTAAACGTCCTTCAATCTTAAAAGATACAACCCCGCAATTTACCAAATCGTCCAAATAAGGCGCCGCACAAAAGTCTTTTAAGGATAGCAAGTGTTTATTTTTAGCGTAAATTTTCCCGTCCTCATCAACAAGTGTATATTTTTTTCTGCAAGGTTGCGCGCACTCCCCTCTGTTTGCACTCCTTGAACCAAGAGCATAGCTTAAATAACACTGTCCGCTGTAACATACACACAGCGCCCCATGGACAAAAGTTTCAACTTCAATATTTGTCGAGCTGCAAATCTCTTTTATTTTCCGAAGTGGCAACTCTCTTGCCAAAATTACCCTGTCCAATCCTAATTTTTCAAAAAATTTTACCTTTTCAACATCACGTATATCGCACTGAGTACTTGCAGAAATTAAAAATGGCGGAATATCCAGCGTAAATATCCCAAAATCCTGCACAATAATGCCGTCAACACCAATTTCATACAGCTTATAGAGCATTTTTTGAACAGAATTGAGGTCCTCGTCTTTTAAAATAGTATTTAGTGCAACATAAACTCGTACAAAAAATTTATGCGCATGCTCAACAACTTCTTTAATGTCATCTAATGTATTTGAAGCATTTCTTCTTGCTCCAAAAGCGGGAGCACCTATGTAGATTGCATCCGCACCGCAGTTAATTGCACTTATCGCGCATTTTTTATCCTTTGCAGGGGCTAAAAGTTCCAATGGCTTATTCATTACTGAATTATAACATGATAAAATTATGCTATGAAAAGCAAAAAATGGGGACAAACAAAAAGACTTATTTTCAGAAAAATGAACTTCGACGACTTTGAAGAAATATCAAAAATGCTTGCTCAGCAAAGTGTAAAAGAAGTCTGGGGTAAAAAATTTACAAACAAAGATGTAAAAAAATGGATTGAAAACTGCATGGGCTCATACACAAACCTTGGTGAAGGTTTTTATATAATGCAAAACAGGAAAAATAACGACGTAGCAGGTCAAATTTCACTCTCGCAAGACACAATAGAGGGAGAAATATTTTATGAAATAGGCTACATTTTAAACGAAAAATACCTAAGCCAAGGCTATGCAACCGAAGCAGCAAAACATATGAGCGAAATAGCTTTTGAATTTATAAATACAGATAAAGTGATTTTTGAAATTCAACCAACCAACATTAAATCAATTAATGTTGCAAAAAGGCTCGGTGCAAAAGAAACGGGCAGCTTTTTTAAAAATGTAAACGGGAAAAAACTGGAACATAAAATATACACACTTACAAATAAGTGCAAAAAATGCCGATGAGGGGACTCGAACCCCTGACCTGTCGATTACGAATCGACTGCTCTACCAACTGAGCCACATCGGCAAAATTAGAATAAAAGAGCTCGTTATTGAGCTCTTTTATGGCGCGCCTGAAGGGATTCGAACCCCTGACCTTTTGGTTCGTAGCCAAACACTCTATCCAGCTGAGCTACAGGCGCATAAAGTATAAAACAATTCTAACACAAAAAAAATTAAAATAACAAGATTTTTTTAAAAAAAGAGGCGCTGTTGAATAGATTGTTGTCTATTTACCTGGAGTGCGCCTCTAAGAAATAAGATACGAAATTTATTTTATTAACCCGTCACCCTGACTTACTCTCCTGTCACCCTGAACTTGTTTCAGGGTCTGATAAACTTTGTTTACCCTGTGTCTGTCACCCTGAACTTGTTTGACTGCTTTTCCTGACGAAAGCGAAGCTGAGTCATAGAAAATGTCCCTACTGGGCAGGGTCTTACCTTTTGTTGGAATATTTTTCAATGTACTAACTTTTAAGATGCTAAAACA
>DVJQ01000073.1 GCA_018716625.1 Candidatus Galligastranaerophilus intestinavium
ATTTCTTTTGTATCTTTTACTTTTGTGTCTGAAAAGACGTGCGGATGGCGATGTATAAGCTTTTCATTGATTGTTCTTGCAACGTCGTCAAAGTTGAAAAAGCCCTCATCATCTGCAATTTGAGAGTGCAATACGACTTGTAAAAGAACATCTCCAAGCTCCTCTTTTAAATGTTTCATATCATTTGCATTAATAGCGTCAATTGCCTCATAGGCTTCTTCAAGCATATTTTCTCGAATACTTTTATGTGTTTGCTCTCTATCCCACTTGCAGCCATTTTCACCCCTTAAAATGCGCATTGTTTCAAGGAGCTTTTCAATATTACTTTGCATTATCTCACCATTTGATCAACTGTTAAAATTAAAATACCCTTGCCGCCAATGGCTTTCAGGTGGTCAATGCTGTCATAGACTTTATCTTTATCCACAACAACATGGATTACAACATTGTCGTTATCGCCCCAAAGTTGCGTAACAGTCGGGGATGAAAGTCCCGGCATAAAACTTTTAACCTCATCAATTTTATTTTTTGGCACATGTACCATTAAATATTTTTTATCTTGTGCGTCAATAACCGAGTTTAGTGCCCTCATTAAAGAATTTAATTTTTTTTGCTTATCGTCCTCAAGATTTTTTCTTGCGACCACAACCGCGCTGGATTTTAAAATTTTATCTATTATTCTTAGTCTGTTTGATTTTAGAGTCGAGCCGGTTGATGTTATATCAATTACTACATCTGACAACCCAAGGGAGGGCGTAATTTCAACAGCACCGGAAACTTCTATTATATGAGCTTTTTTACCCAACTTTTCAAAATATTTTTTTGCAATGTTCGGGAAAGATGTCGCAATATTAATTTCGTCGGGCAAATCTTCCACCTTTTTATAAGGGTCATCATCTTTTACTGCCACAACCATCTCGCAAGCGCCAAAGTCAAACTCTTTTACTTTATCAAGCTCAACTTGAGATTCAACAACAACATCCCAGCCCGTAAAACCTACATCTGCAACATTTGCTTCTAAAAACCTCGGTATGTCTTGAGTTCTAACAAAAATCAAAGAATATTTACCGTCGCGAGTCGCAATTTTAAGACATCTCTCATCTTTTGTCCCAAAACTAAGCCCTGCGGAGTTTAAAAGTTCATAAATTTTTGTAGAGAGCCTTCCTTTGTTTGGTATGGCTATTTTTAATGCATTATTCATAGCAAAAAATTACCATATAAAGCTAAAAATGCAACAAAAACTCCCTTTAAAATTAAAGGGAGTTTCAGGGTTAATTTTAAACTACTTATTCATTTTTAATTGAGTTGCTTTTGCTAAAAATTCAAAGCCAACTTCTCTTTCGGCAGGATTATCGCTTAGAGTCATAATTTCGCCCAAAGCCTGCCAATATTGGTAACGCTTGGGTGCAAGGTCTATTGCTCTTTTTAAATCATCGACGGCAGCTTTTGTATTTAATTTTTTATTAAGCTGCGCCCTTCTAAAATAAGTATTTGCGGAATTTGGAACATATTCAAGAGCTTTTGTATAATTTTGTACTGCTTCTTCTGCTTCATTAGAAAAAGGACTTTTACTTAAAAGTTGATAACATCTTGCTTTTTTGTGATAAGCTTCGCCGATTTTTTCCCTTAGTTTTGCATTTGAAGGCTCTTGTTCAAGCTGACTTGAGTATATTTCAATGGCATTATTATAATCATCAATTGCAGATTCAAAAGACTTTTCACCCATTAGAATTTCAGCTTTTCTCTCAAGGGCATTTGCTATCTTTAAAGGAGTATCAAAAGAGGCATTTGCCTGCACAGCGCTTATATATTTTGCATAATCACCGACAGCACTTAATCTCACAGATTTTGCAGCAAGCTCGTCTGATGTTTCAAGTTCTTTTGCATATTTTTCTTTTGTAAGAGCAAGAAGTCTTAGTGAATTTGCGCTATCAGGTCTTAGTTGGATTGCTTTTGTATAATTTTCAATAGCTTGGGCAAAAAGTCCCAATTCTTTCTCTGCGCTTGCTTTTGTATGATATCCCCTTGCGTTATTGGGATTTAGTTCAAGGGATTTATCAAGAGCGCTAATACATGCTTGGTAATTTCCTGCTTCAAAAGCGCTGTAGCCTGCTTTAGCTAAATTTTCAGCCAAAACTTCCTTTTCTTTTTCATCCAAGCTGCCGATTTTACTTTTTGCGCTTAATGCCGAGCTTGATGACACAAAAGTATCTTTGCTTGGGCCTTCAAGTTCAATATTACACCCCTTAAAAGAAACAGGGTTATTTTTAACTATAGGGTTGCTTTGAGTACTTTTAAAGACCCTGACATTGTTGTTAACAGGCGATGTTATTCCTAACATAGCTATTCCTTTCCCAATATTATGCGAATGTGTTTTTTATAATGCCTGTAAAAGGAAATCATTGCCAATTATTTAAAATTTTTACAATTCTTTACACATTTATTTTGTAAAAGGGGCTAAATTTTGAAAATTAATATTTTTATCATAAAATGTTTTTATAACAGAGAGGATTTTTAGGAATATGACAGAGGAAAAGAAAGAATTTAAAAATACGCTTAATTTACCGCAAACAACACTTGCAATGCGTGCAAACGCTCCTGTAAGAGAGGTAGAAATCCAAAAATTTTGGGAAGAAAACAAAATTTATGAAAAGTGTGTCCAAAATCGCGATAAAGCAAATAAATTCATTCTTCACGACGGTCCTCCATACTTGAGTTCAGATAAAATCCACATCGGAACGGCACTTAATAAAATTTTAAAAGATATTGTAATTAAATATAAAACTCAAAAGGGCTGCTATGCTCCTTACGTCCCCGGTTATGACGCCCATGGGCTGCCTATTGAAAACGCTGTTGTAAAAAACATAAAAGGCGGCAGGGAAGCAATTACACCTTATGAACTAAGGCAAAAATGCAGAGAATTTGCACTTAAAAACTTAAAAGGACAAGAGGCAAACTTTAGACGTCTTGGGGTTTTGGGCAATTGGGAAAACCCTTATTTATCCATTGCACCTGAGTTTGAAGCACAACAAATCAGAATATTTTACGAAATGTATAAAAAAGGCTACATCCAAAAAGGTTTAAAGCCTGTTTATTGGTGCGCAAGCTGCGAAACAGCCCTTGCTGAGGCTGAGGTTGAATACGCCGATCATACATCAGAGTCAATTTATGTAAAATTCAAATTTATTGATGATGATTGCAAAAAAATATACAAAATGGCAAACGTTGAGTCAAATTTAGGGCTATACAGCATAATTTGGACGACAACCCCTTGGACAATTCCTTCAAATATGGCAATAAGCTTGCATCCTGACTTTGAATATCAAATTTTTGAATACGAAGGCGCAAATTATATTGTTGCAAAAGAACTTTTGGAAAGCTTTACAAAAGATGTTGAATGGGAAGGCGTAAAACTCCTTGGCTCAACTGTTTTAGGCTCGCAACTTGAAAATCTTAAAACCAAACACCCGATGTACGACAGATTTTCACCGATTTTAGTCGGAGAGCACGTAACACTTGAGGCAGGTACAGGCGCTGTTCATACTGCCCCTGGACATGGTCTTGAGGACTGGGAAGTTTGCCAAAAATATGGTATAGAAACATTCTCTCCTTTTGACTCTAAGGGTCGTTGGACTTCTCAAGTAAGCGAGCTTGAGGGTGTTCCTTATTACAAAGGTAATTCTATTGTTATAGACAAATTAAAAGAGTTGGGCGCACTAATTAAAGAATCACCCATAACACACAGCTACCCGCATTGTTGGAGATGTAAAAACCCTGTTATGTACAGGGCAACTCCGCAGTGGTTTGTGCGTGTCGGCGAATACAAAAATCAAACTCTTGAAGCAATTAAAAATGTACAGTGGATACCTTCAGCAGGCGAAAAAAGAATTTCAAACATGGTTGAAAACCGCTCTGACTGGTGTATTTCGCGCCAAAGAGCTTGGGGTGTGCCTATACCTGTTCTCTACTGTAAAAAATGCGGCAAAGCTATTGTTACCGATGAAACAATTAATATAATAGCGGAAAAATTTGAAAAAGAATCTTCTGACGCTTGGGTTAAGTATGAAGCGAAAGATTTTGTCCCGCAAGGGTTTAAGTGTGAATGCGGTTGTAGTGAATTTGAAAAAGAAACCGATATTATGGATGTTTGGTTTGATTCAGGTTCATCTTGGTCAGCAGTTGTTGAAAAACGCTCTGACGAACTTGGTACAATCCCTGTTGAAATGTATTTGGAAGGCTCGGATCAGCACCGCGGTTGGTTCCAATCTTCTCTTTTAACTTGCGTTGCAACACGTGGAACTGCGCCATACAAGACCGTTTTAACCCATGGATTTGTACTTGACGGCGAAGGTCGCAAAATGTCAAAATCTTTAGGTAACGTTGTTTTACCCCAAGAAGTCACAAAAGTCTACGGTGCTGACGTACTAAGACTTTGGGCTGCAAGCGTTGACTACAGAAATGACATTAAAATCGGCGAAAATATAATCAAACAACTTGTTGAAATTTTCAAAAAAACAAGAAACACTGCAAGATTTTTGCTGGGAAATTTGTTTGATTTTAACCCTAAAGATGATTATGTCGATTATCAAAACCTTAAAAGCATTGATAAATTTGCTCTTTCAAGGTTAAATGCACTTGTTAAAAATGTAAATGAGGCTTTTGAAAATTACGAGTTTTACAAATATTTCCAATACCTGCAAAACTTTGCAGCAGTTGATCTAAGCTCGTTTTACCTTGATATTGTAAAAGACAGACTCTATACGTCGGGCAAAAAATCTCTGTCCCGTCGTGCTTGTCAAACGGTTATGTATGAAATATTGCAGACGCTCTGCCGCATTTTGGTTCCTGTTATGCCTCATCAGGCTGAGGACATTTGGCAAAATATGCCCGAGTGTCAAAGAGCAGGTCTAGAGAGCATTTTGCTTTCAGACTGGGTTGAAGTTAAACCGCAGTGGGATAATACAGAACTTGAAAAAGAATTTGGCGAGCTTTTAAAAACGCGCGATATCGTTTCTCATGCGATTGAACCCTTGCGCTCGGGAGATGAAAAAATAGTTGGCAGCTCTTTAGAAGTTGATATTTTAATTCACAGTGACAATGCGCAAAATCAAGAATTGCTTGAAAAGTATAAAAACGAATTGGGTGATTTATACATTGTGTCACACGTTTTTGTTGATGATGACGCAAAATTTGAAGCTATAGGCGAATTTGAGCAGGACGGATACAGGGTAAAAGTCCAAAAAGCCCAAGGCAAAAAGTGCGAACGTTGCTGGAAATATCGTGAACTCAACAGTGACGGCATTTGCGAGGACTGCGCTCAAGCAATAAATTGTTAAATCATGTTACAATTTGACACTTTTAAGTAATTAGCCGCAAGAATTTTTGTTAATTTATATAGCAGCAAGAATTTTACGGGGTTAAAAAGTGATTCAACTCAATTTAGATTTGAATTATTTAACTCAATACTTTGAAATTACTACTCAAAGGTTAAATGAGTACAGTGCAAAAAGTATTGACGAAGTAATGGAGCTTGAGGAGCAAGAAGGCAATCAAGCTGCCTCACTTATTGCTTCTGCAATGCAAAATCCTGATAAACTTGCAAAATTATTGCAACTCATCGACCCTAAAAACAGATATTTAATCATAAGAAATTTATCTGAAAATGACCTTTCAAAACTCTTGCCATATTTAGAGCAAGAGGACTTACTTTGGGGTTTAAAATATTTTAGGGTAGATAAAATTATTGAAATGCTCAACAAACTCCCGACAGAGGAGCTTATGAGCGTTGTGCTGCAACGCTTTACACTAAAAGACATTTTCCTTTTAATGCCTCAGGAAGATATAAATAAATTTTTTGAAAATCAAGAGGTAGAGCGCCAAGACGTTATGAAATACTTTGAAACTCTTAACCCTTCGGAGTTAGAGCGAATTTTAATGCACCAGTTCGGAAATTCTATGAAAGATAAAACCCAGCAAGAGCATTTGATGTTCATAAATTCTCTGCGCGACGAAGACTTTACAAAAATGCTTCAAAATATGGAAAAGCCTGACCAAGTGGGTCTTATGGTAGGTCTTGTAAAAGAAAAGCCCGAGCTTATGGAGCAAATTAACCCCGAGAATATAACGCGCCCTATGAGGACTATGGAAAAACATGACATACTAAAATGTATGGATGTTTTGGATCCTGAGTTTTTGATACCTATGGTAGAGGAGTTGCCGCCTGATTTGCTGCAAGTTGTTGCAACTCAAATTGACCCCAGAATTTTTGCGCAGGTTTTAATTGACGAATTTCCCGATGTACTTTCAAAAATAGCACTCTAGGTTATAGTGTAAGCTTTTTTGTAGTACAAAAACGAGCCTATTAAAAATATTGCAATTACCGGAAGCCAAGCTGCCATAAAGGGGCTTATTGCCTTTGTTTCGCCTAAATTTAGAGAAAAAGCCCTAATCAGATAATAAACAAATATTATAATAACGCTAAACAAGAATCCCCTGTTATACCTGACGCGAGGAGGCGTTATTGCAAGCGGAATGCCCACGATTGTAAGAGCTATTGTTGTTACGGGCAGCGCTAATTTGTCGTATAAATCTACCTGATATTTTATTTTTAATTTTTCTACAAATTCCTTATTGAGCTTGTTTTTATTTATATATTTTAAAAGTTTAAAGAAATTGTACTGGCTTGCCGTTTCTTTTACAAGTCCGTCAGCGTTTTCAATGCCAAAACTTACCGTTGAATCGTCAAAAAGGCTTGTGTTAAAGATTTTACCGCTTTTTGAAATTGTATATATTACTCCGCCGTTAAAAATCCAGCCCAATTCTCCCGTTCTTCCCGCTTTTGCCTGTACAATCTGGATTGCGTCTTTGTCTGACAAGTCAACCAAAGTAACATTGTTTAAGGTTTTATTTTTGCACTCCTCAATATAGATAAGCCTTTTTAAAACGTTATTTTTGTCGGCATCTTTTATTGTAAAATTCATTCTGCCTTCAGGCACGTGTTTATTTTGCAGAGAATAAATCGCGAGGTGTTTTGATGTCATACTTGTTGCAGGTACAATCAGTTCGCTTATAAAAAAGCTTACAAAAGTCATAACTATCGCAAAAACAAATATGGGTCGTGCAATCCTTGAAATGCTTATCCCGCAAGCTTTTAAAACCGTAACTTCAGAATTCAGACTCAATCTGTTAACGGTCATAACCGTTGCAAAAAGCGTTGAAATTGGTATTGTCATAACAAAAACTTGCGGCAAATTCAAAATAATCATCATAAAAGCAATGTTAAAAGGTATGCCATACAGTGTTATTTGTTTAATCAGCTGAGTAAAAGTTTCAGAGGCAAAAATGATTGACGTAAAAATAATTACACCCATCAAAAACACCTCTAAAAGCTGCTTTAGAATATATTTATCCAAAATAGGCATTTGAGCGTATTTTTTATAGATGTAATTTTTTATATTGCTAAAGATTAAACTTGTTTTTGCCTTTTTTGTCATACATTTGTGCTCTTTTTTGGCTTATGTTTTTAAGCACTTTTATTCTCTCATCATCCTTTAGGTTTTTCAAGTAATTAAGCTCTTTGATGAACAAATCTAAACTTTTATCAATATTTTTTTTGTTTAACTTTAACATATCTCCGGCTAAGACTTCATTTGTCAAAGCAAGCCTTGTAGTATCGCGAAAACCGCTTGCGGCAATAGTTTTTGCCTCGTCAGATTCAACTGAATTAAAAAGTGCAAAAGATAAAAGCATTGGCAGATGAGAAATTTGCGCCGCAGCAAAGTCATGGGTTTTTGCATCCATTAAAACAGGTGTTGCACCCATAAATTTTATAATTTCCTCAAGTATGGCGTTGTGCTTTGTTATAACCCACTTTGCACCCAAAAACAAATCATCTTTTGACGCGTCAAAACCTGATTCTTCAGTGCCTGCCATAGGATGGGTTCCGATGTAGTTAAACTTATATCCCCCCTCCAAAAAACCTTTGAGCGAGCAAACATCACAGACAATACACTTTGGAGAAACAATATTTTCAAGCCTCTTTAAAGTGTTTTTTGCCTCATTCATCGGTGTACACACAAAAACAACATCTGCCCCTCTGACATCTTCAATCATATCCGAAGCATAAGGAGTATAGCTTTTTGCTTTGTTGTAACTTGACTTTGAAACTGCGGCAATCTCCCAATCACTCTCACCGAGCGATTTTAAAATCGAACCGCCAATCAACCCTAAACCAATAATTGCGATTTTTAACATGTTATATATTATATAATAAATTTTGATTTTTGTATTATAATGGTTAAGAAAATTAAAGTATTTTTGGAGGTGAAAATGGAATTAATAAAAAAAGGGCGTGCTTTTAAGTTTGGCGATAATATTTCAACAGACCACATTGCGCCGGGCAGACTTTTTCACCTGAGAAGCAATCTTGAAGAATTTTCTAAACATGTGCTCGAGGATGCCGATCCTGAATTTGCCTCTAAAATGCAAAAGGGCGACTTTGTTGTTGCGGGAAATAACTTTGGACTCGGTTCATCTCGTGAACATGCTCCGCAAATTATAAAAATAGCAGGTGTAGGTGCTGTTATTGCAAAAAGTTTTGCAAGAATTTTTTACAGAAATGCAATTAACATCGGTCTTTTAGCTATTGAATGCAATACCGACAATATTGAAGCAGGTGACGAGCTTGAACTTGATATAAAAAACGGAGTTCTAAAAAATCTTACAAAAGGCGAAACACTTGAAATAACACCTCTACCCGATGTTATGATTAAACTTTTAAACGACGGCGGACTGATTGAACACTTAAAAAAACATGGAGATTTTGACCTTGTATAATGTAACTTTAATAAACGGGGATGGTATTGGACCTGAAATAACAGACGCTGTTGTAAAAATTTTAGAAGCCTCGGGAATTGAAATTAACTGGGATCTGCAGACAGCAGGTGCTGATGTTGTGGCTCTTGGCGATGTTCCTTTGCCAAACAGGGTTATTGAATCAATCAAAAAAAACAAAGTTGCCCTTAAAGCTCCTGTCACAACTCCCATAGGCAAGGGGTTTCGCTCGGTAAACGTACAGTTAAGGCGCGAACTTGATTTGTTTGCAAACCTTCGACCTTCAAAAAATCTGCCAAACATTAAAACACCCTTTAAAAATGTGGATTTGGTTGTAGTGAGGGAAAATACGGAAGATTTATACGCGGGTATCGAGCACAAAATAAACAACGACAGGGTTGAGGGAATAAAATTAATCACCCGTCAAGGTTCTACAAGAATTTGCAAATGGGCGTTTGATTATGCCGTAAAACACAACAGGAGCGAAGTTTGCGCGGTCACAAAAGCCAACATTTGCAAGCTTGCTGACGGTTTATTTTTGGAATGTTTCAGAGAAGTTGCAAAAGAATACCCAAATATTACTCCAAGAGAAATTCTTGTGGATAATCTTTGTATGCAACTTGTTTTAAACCCTTCTCAATTTGATGTTTTAGTTTTGCCAAATTTGTACGGGGACATCGTATCAGACCTTTGCGCGGGATTAATCGGCGGCTTGGGTGTTGCGCAAGGAGCCAACATCGGGCTTGATTGCGCAGTGTTTGAGCCGGTGCATGGCAGTGCACCCGACATTAAAGGTAAAAATATCGCAAACCCTACGGCACTTTTAATGAGCGCTATTGAGATGGTTAGATATTTGGGCGAATTTAATATTGCACAAAAACTTCAAAATGCACTTTTTAAAACCCTTCAAGAAGGTAAGGTTTTAACTTTTGACCTTGGAGGCAGTGCCAAAACTACCGAGTTTAGGGATGAAATTATTAAAAATTTAGAGTAAAAATATTTTATGAAACTTGAAAATATCGGACTTGGTATAGATGTTGAAAACGTTGAGCGTTTTAAAAAATATACCCAAAAAGACAATCCTTTTGTAAACAGGATTTTTACAAAAAAAGAAATTGAATATTCTTATAAAACAAAAAACTTTGCTCAACACCTTTGTGCAAGATATTGCGCCAAAGAAGCATGTGTAAAAGCGCTCTATTCCTTGGGAGTAGACGGGTATTTTTGTCGCGATTTTGAGGTGGAAAATCTGCCCTCGGGAGTACCCAAAATCAACCTTATAGGTCCAAAAAGAGGGGATAATTTAAACTTTAAGCTCTCTTTGTCGCACACTGATACTTTTGCTGCTGCCACAGTTATAGTTGTTATTAACTAAATATATACTTTTGTAATTTTTTATAAAGTTGTGTAAAAATTTCGCCAAAACATGATGAGATTGCCATAAAAAAGCGTTAAACTCAGCATGTTATGAATATTGTAAAAGTACTCGATGATTATTCTAAAACAGATGATCAAAGAGAGCTGGTTGAGTATTTAAAAGGCGTTTTGCCTTCTACAGTTTGTTATGAACCCATTAAAAACAAGGATTTTATAAGAAAGTACATGACCCCTCTCAATGATTTTGTTATTTACACGACAGCAATGCCTTGCACTGATACAAGACGGGTGTTGATGTAGTTTTTATGTTAAAAAATATTAATAACTGACCCTCTTTAGACAAAGAGGGTCATGTTGTTGTAAAATAATATTATGAGCGAGAATTTAAAAGAACTGAAAAACTCATATCCTGACTTTAACTTTGCAAATCTTGCAAAAATTGCAAATGTTGAGGTTAAACTTACTGCCCAACTTGGTAAAACAAAAGTGCCTCTGAAAGACATTTTGAGATTTGAAACAGGAAGCCTTGTTTCGCTTGATAACAGGGAGGATGAGCCTGTTGATATTTTTGTCGATAATGTCCTTGTGGCACGCGGAATGGTTGTTGCTCTTGATAATTACTATGGCGTAAAAATAACAGAAATAATCAAAGACAACAAATAAAATTTTATCACTACTAAAATGTATATTTGGAGAAATTATGAAAAAATTTTTAATTGCAATGTTATTTTTAGCTTTTATAAACTGTGCAAATGCTCAAAATTTAAGCGTTTCTGACAATATTGTAAAAGAGGAAGAACAGCAAGTACAAACTATTGAGAGCTACAATAATCTCTGCGAACAAAAAGTTCAGGAAAATTGGCAAAAATCAAACATAAAACACGATGATGTAACGATTAAAATAACTTTTAAAACACTGCAAGACGGCACAGTTGAGGACATAGAAGTACAAACGCCCTCAAAATACGAACAAAACAATCAAGCTGCAATAAAAGCAATACAAGACGCTGCACCGTTTTATTCTATACCCCAAGAATTAAATGCCCAATATGCAGAGCACACAATGTTTTTCCCTTGCAGAAGATATGCACAAATGAAAACATTCTAACAAGTTTTTAAATTAATCAAAAACAATCTGAATATTTTTCTTTTGTACATCGGCACTTGGTGCGAGTTTTTTATACATATAAAGCGGCACAGGCTTGTTAGGCGTTTTTCTTTGAGAAATTTTATTGTCAAAATCTTTTTTTTCGTCAACATATAGCTGCTTTACAAAAGTTTCGCTACTTTGTACTTCAGAGGGCATTTCATCAAACTGTGCACTAATTACCAATTTTTCTTTTGCAATGGCACTGTATGCACCAAAATAAACACTGAAAAACATCATAAGCGCAACTGCACAAATTCTTCTCATAACAAAATCTTTCTTCTTTCACTACCTTCTAATAATATAAATCCCCGTAATTAAAAATAATCACAGGGATTTATAAAATTGTTTACTAAAGTTAATATTTCTAGTAGCCAAGAGCCTTTAATTTTGCATCATAAATCTTGTTTATGTTTGTTTTTCTGGTATTTAGTGATTGCAGTTGTCTTTCATATGCTCTTAATTTAATTGTCTTTTGTGTTTGCAACATAGTTTTGTCATTGTTTACATCTTTAATGTTTTTCTCAACTGCCTTAATATCAGCCTCTACAGGAGCTAAAGCTTCTTTTCTTTCTTTTTCGATTTCATTTTTCTTTGCTTTGTTTTGCTCTTGTTTTTGCTTTTGAGCTGCAGCCTTTTGTGCTTGAATATCCTGTTTTGCAGCATCTTTAACCGCATTTATATCACTTTTAACAGCATTTTTAAAAGCACTGCCAAAACTGCTTGCTGCAAAAACCGAACTAACACTTAGACATAGCGCAAGTGCCAATCCCAAACATCTCTTCATAAAAACAACACTCCTTTTTTAACTACCCTATAATGATAACATTAAAAATAAGCATTGTAAACCAAATAAGGCGGCAATATTTATTTGCCGCCCATTTAGGATTGTTCTTTTATCCCCCGTTATGTCCAAATAGAGCAACACTCTATTAGCAAAAACTCAGGTTATATATTAATTAAAAATTTTTTCGAACATCAATTTCAAAATTTTTATTTTTTTTACAATTCTTTACAGAAAAAGCAGAGTTGCATTTGTACCTCTAAGGTGTTAAAATTCTTGTGCTATATATCTTTTTAAGGTTTGTTTAATGGTAGTAAAAAGACCCCAAAATGCAACTGAAAGGCTAATACTCGCGCTTGATGTAGATACGCTTGAGGAGGCAAAAAGTCTTGTATCTCAATTGAAAGACTATGTCGGATATTTTAAAGTGGGTCTGCAATTGTACACCGCATGCGGTTACGATTCTGTTAAAATGATTCATGATATGGGCGCAAAAGTGTTTTTTGACGCTAAATTTCACGACATACCAAACACTGTAGCTCGTGCCAGTGCAAATCTTGTAAAAAATGATGTCGATTTTTTTGATTTACACATAAAAGGCGGCTCAAAAATGCTCTCGACAACCTGTCGACTATGTCGGGAAGTTGCCAAAAAATACAATAAACCAACACCTACAATCTTGGGTGTTACTCTTTTATCAAGTTTTGGACAAAAAACGCTGAATCAGGAATTAAATGTAAATATGAACATTGACGAGTATGTATCTCGTCTTGCAAAAGTGGCACTTGAAGCAAAGCTTGACGGGGTTGTGGCCTCTGCCTCGGAAGTCGGTGCAATAAGGCGCGTATGCGGAGATGAATTTATCATAGTTTGCCCCGCAATTCGCCCTACATGGTCTGTTGTGGACGATCAGGTAAGAGTTGTTACACCAACAGATGCAATTGAAGCAGGTGTTGACTATATGGTGGTGGGACGTCCCGTAATTTCGGCTAAAGATAAAATTGAAGCCATAACACTAATTATAGATGAAATTGAAGAAGCAAAAGAAACAATAGGGGAAAGACTTTAGAATATATGAAAACAAATTTTGGCATATTAAAAGAATTAAAAGAAGGTGAAACACGAGTTGCTCTTACTCCGGATTCTGTAGGAATGTTGACTCAAGAGGGTTTATCCGTTGCAATAGAATCAGGTGCAGGAAGCCTAAGCGGTTTTGATGACATACAATATGAAAAAGCCGGCGCAAAAGTTGTTCAAAGTGCTCAGGAAATCTGGGAAAAATCAAGCGTCATCGTAAAAGTTAAAGAGCCTCAAAAGTCTGAATTTAAGTATTTTAGAGAAGACTTGGTCATATTTTCATACCTTCATTTGGCTGTTGAAGAAGAACTTGCAAAAGAACTGTTAAAGAAAAAAGTTTGTGCAATTGCAGCAGAAGCCGTTGAAACTCAATGGGGCGAGTTGCCGCTTTTAAGACCTATGAGTGAAGTAGCAGGCAGAATGAGTATACAGCTTGGCGCAAGATTTTTAGAAAAACAAAACGGTGGCAGAGGGCTGCTCTTGGGCGGAGTCCCCGGTGTTGCGCCCGCAAAAGTAGTAATTTTAGGCGGAGGTGTTGCAGGTTCAAATGCTGCCCAAGCTGCTCTTGGGATGGGAGCTGACGTTTCAGTTTTAGATGTAAATTCAAAAAGACTTTCAAATCTTGATATGTTTTTTGGCGGACAGATAAAAACCTATTATTCAAACTATTCAACTATTGCAAGTCACGTTCAAGAGGCAGATTTGCTCATAACTGCAGTACTTATACCCTCTGCTCGCGCCCCAAAACTTGTAAGCGCGCAGATGGTAAAAAGCATGAAAAAAGGCTCTGCCATAATAGATATAGCAATTGATCAGGGCGGAAACGTCGAAACAATTGACAGAGTTACAACTCTGGATAACCCCATTTTTGAAAAATACGGAGTCTTGCATTGTGCTGTTCCGAATATACCGTCTTATGTGCCCAAAACTTCCTCATACGCGTACTCTTACGCTATTTTGCCGTTCTTAAAAGAATTGGGAGAAAAAGGTACATTTGTTGCACTGAAAGAAAACGAAGCACTTTGCGCAGGCGTGTCAACCTTTAGAGGTGCCGTAACAAATGAGGCTCTGGCGCAATCTGTCGGCTGTGAACATACGGAAATTTCACTCTTAATAGGTTTTAAGGTCAAATAATGAATAAAATCGGCGACGCAAAAAGAATTGTTTTTAAATTCGGTACAAATATTTTAAGAAACGAGGACGGAGAAATCTCTCTTACCCGCCTCTATTCTTTTATTGAAGATATTTCAACTTTAAAAAAGAGGGGCAAAGAGGTCTTAATAGTTACCTCAGGCGCAGTCGGTCTGGGTGCCAAAAAATTAAATGTCGACACAAGCGCAAGCACTGTTTTGAAGCAAGCTGCAGCCTCTGTGGGTCAGCAGATTTTAATGTCCATATGGCAAGACGGATTTGAAAAATATGGCTTGAGCGTGGCTCAGATTTTACTTACCGAAGAAGATTTTTCTAACAGAAAAAAATATTTAAGCCTGAGAAATACTCTCTCAAAGCTTTTAGAGCTTGGAATTGTCCCTATAATAAACCAAAATGACGCCGTTTCACCCTCCGAACTTGAACATGCCTGTTTTTCGGACAATGACAAATTATCCGCAATTGTAGCCTCAAAGCTCGATGCAGACTTGCTTGTAATGGTATCGGACATCGACGGACTTTTTGACAAAAACCCTAAAGAATATTCTGATGCCAAAAAAATAGACGTTGTTGAAAAAGTAACATCTAAAATTGAAAAACTTGCCTCAGGTGCTTCTTTGGGCGGCAGAGGCGGTATGATAACAAAACTTTTGGCTGCAAAAGTTGTAACTTCCTCAGGTTTGTACGCTATGATTGTTAACGGCAAAAAACCGCAGATTATAAAGAAAATTTTTGAAGAAGAAAACACAGGTACAATATTTTTGCCTACAAAAAACCTCTCGCACAAAAAACGCTGGATTGCTTACGCTACAAACATTATGGGCGAATTAACCGTAAATGCCGGCGCAAAATCTGCACTTGTTGATAAGCAAAAAAGCTTACTTGCAGTTGGCATAGTAAAAGTTGAGGGTGATTTTAAAGCAGGCGAAATTGTAAGCATTTTTGACGAGCAGGGAGTAGAATTTGCCCGCGCTATGGTAAATTACAACTCTGATGACTGCAAAAAAATCATTGGCGCCCACAGTGATGAAATAGAGGGCATTTTAGGCTATAAAACAGACGATGATGTAATAACAAAAGACAATCTGGTATTATTATAAAAGGGAAAAAATGGACATAAAAGACATCGCAAAATCTGCAAAAGAGGCTTCTTTAGAGCTTCTTGGCGCACCAAGTGAGCTAAAAAATGCTGCACTTAAAAATGTAAAAGAAAATATTGAACGCCACAAAAACGAAATTTTTGCGGCAAACAAAAAAGACTTACAGGAAGCTCAAACACTTGTAGATAAAGGCGAAATAAGCCAATCAACTTATGCGCGCTTAAAACTTGATGAAAATAAAATGCGCGACATGTTAAAAGGTATTGAAGATGTCATTTCCTTAGATGACCCTGTAAATAAAGTTTTTTGGACAAAAGAGCTTGATGAAGGCCTGATTTTAAAAAAGATTTCATGCCCCATTGGTGTTATAGGGGTAATTTTTGAGGCACGCCCTGATGTAATTTCTCAAATAGCCTCTCTTGCCATAAAATCCGGTAATGCCGTTATTTTAAAAGGCGGTAGAGAATCCAACCATACAAACGCCGCAATTTTTAGCGCAATTAACGAGGCGCTTGAAAATACCTTGAATTTTCCAAAAAATGCAGTGAATTTAGTCTTTTCGCGCGATGATATAAAAGGGCTCTTAGAACTTGACGAGTATGTGGATTTAATAATTCCGCGCGGTTCAAATAAACTTGTAAAATACATCCAAGAAAACACGAAAATACCCGTTTTAGGGCATGCCTCGGGCATTTGTCATATTTTTGTCGATGAAAGTGCAAAAAAAGACTTGGCAATAAAAATTTGTGTTGACGCAAAAGTCCAGTACCCAAGCGCCTGCAACGCAGTTGAAACAATACTTGTGCACAAAAATTTTCCCGCAATTGAAGAACTTAAAAAAGCACTTTGCAGCGCAGGGGTAAAAATTGTTGAAAATCCCGCAGATTTTTCCGTTGAATACGGAGATAAGATTGTTTCGCTAAAAATTGTTGAAAACACCGAGGAAGCAATAAATCACATAAACAAATACGGCTCGGGACATACAGATTCAATCTTGAGCGAAAATAAAGACAGTGTTGACAAATTTATGAACTATGTAGACTCATCAGGGGTCTATCACAACGCTTCAACCCGTTTTTCCGACGGTTTCAGATACGGTTTCGGCGCAGAAGTCGGCATTTCAACAAATAAAACCCATGCCAGAGGCCCTGTTGGTCTGGACGGTCTTACAATATACAAATACAAGCTTTTTGGCTCTTATCAGACAGTTGACCCTTACGCAAAAGGTGAAAAAACTTTTACACATAAGTTTATTTAATTTTTTTCTGTTATAATAAAATAATCTAAACAAAAAACAAAAGACATTTTTCAAAATGCAAGATATTATAGAAAAAATTAATAAACTAAAAAAAGAAAAAAAGGCAATAATTCTGGCACACTGCTATCAGAATGTTGAAATTGACAATGTGGCAGATTACGTTGGAGATTCTTTAGGTCTTTCAAAAATTGCCGCTAAAACCGACGCTAAAATAATTGTCTTTGCCGGCGTTTACTTTATGGCGGAAACTGCAAAAATTTTATCTCCCAATAAAAAAGTGCTTTTGCCAAATATGAACTCAGGCTGCCAAATGGCAAATATGATTGATTTGGAGCGCATGAAACAATTTAAGGCACAACATAGCAATGTACCTGTTGTTTGTTATGTAAATTCAACAGCAGAAGTTAAAGCACAGGCGGACATTTGCTGTACAAGTTCAAATGCGGTTGATATTGTTCGTTCCCTTGGGGTCAAAAAAGTTCTTTTTGCGCCCGATTGTTACCTTGGTTCTTGGGTTGCAAAAAAACTGCCCGATGTTGAGATAATATCTTACAACGGTTTTTGTCCGACACATTTAAGGCTTATGCCTGATGAGATTAAAAAAATGCGAATTTTATACCCTGACGCTGCCGTTTTATTGCACCCCGAGTGCCATCAGGAAGCCGTAAAACTTGCGGATTTTGTGGGCTCGACTACTCAGATTATGCAATATTGCGAAAGAAGCAAGAAAAAAACCTTCCTTATCGGCACTGAAAAAGGTGTTGTAGACAGGCTATCTCGCGATTTTCCCGAAAAAGATTTTATACTTATTTCTGACAGGTTAATATGCCATAATATGAAATACAACACCCTTGAGGACATTTTACATGTTCTTGAAACGGGCGAAAACGAAGTTTTTGTAGAGGAAAATCTCAGAAAACTTGCATACAGAGCAATTGAGCGCATGGTTGAGTGTAAAGTATAAAAAAATTCCCGCGTTTTGCGGGATTTTTTAGGTTGTTGTTATTGCTTATTATGTATTTGAATGAGGAAGTTTAATTTTTTATTTAGTCAAATGCAAGCTTACCTGCTGCAAAAAGACCGCCTATAACTGCACCGCCTATTGCGCCTACAGTTGAGGTAAGAGGAGCCAAAGGACCTCCGCAAAGCCCCAGTGCAGCACCTGCCGCAGCGCCTGAGCCTATTCCCGAAGCCATTGTGCCAACAGCTTTAAGAGCACTTGAACCTGTTGATTTGTTAACCCCTGTAACTTCTGAAATCATATCTTCTTTGGAATTACCTTGTGCAAGGAATGTGCCGATTACGGGAACTCCTGCTTTTAAGCCTTGTACAAAAGAACCCGATACATTTGTATCAATATCATCTACCAAACTTGTACCTATTGTTTGAGCATAGAGCTTTTGTGCCAATGCCTTTATTTGGCTTTCGCTGTAGCCTTGATACTGCTGAGCTTCAGACATTGATTTTACAAGTTTGTCATACTCGTCAATCGCATCATCCGTTCTTCCCTGTGACAAAAGGGTTGAAATGTTTGCGCATAACTGCGACCAGTCGAGAGTTTGAACACTTTGTTTATTTGAATAAGACTGTTGGAGTGTTGATAAATCATAATTATTTTGCAAATACTCTTCGGCAACGGTAGGATCCATACCGTAATAATAGCCATAAAAACCGTTGTAAGAGTTAAACAGCGGTACGGAATAATTTGTACCTAATCCGCCGTAAGAACCTGCGATACCGTTTAGCGCAGAATAATCGGTATACGCAGTTGTACCTGTCATACTAACTGAACTCATCTTGTAAACTTCCTTCCAATAAATTATTTAAACTAACCTACACTTTAATAAAAAAATTTTATTTGCTAAAATTGCTTAAAATTAAAACATTGTGTAATATTTCTTAATATAATCCTTAGAAATTTGTCAAAGCACATACCTCAAGGGCATTTTTTGATATATAATTGTATTATTGGTAAAAAGCGTATAGAATATAGTAAGTATTGCTTTATGGAGGTATTTTGATTTCGGAATTTAACTTTGAGGACTTTTTACTAAAAGCACACAAGGCAAATGTTTCAGATATACATTTTAGAGAAGGCAAACCTCCTTCACTAAGGGTTGACGGGAAAATCCTAAGAACGGCAATTGCACCTTTAAGTGAACAGGATTTTGAAAATATATTGGTCAAAATAACAAAAAAAGACATCTTAGAAAACATAAGAATGTCCAACAATATTGATTTTACTTATGAAATTCCCAATCTTTCAAGATATCGCGTAAACTACTGTAAAGACCTTGGTATGCCTAAATTAACTCTTAGAGTCATACCTTATAACATACCAACACTTGAAGAACTTTACCTTCCACCGTTTTTGGGAGAACTTACAAAATACAACAACGGCATTATTCTTGTAACGGGCCCTACAGGTTCGGGCAAATCTACAACTCTTGCCTCTATGGTAGATTTAATCAATAAAGAACAACAAAAACACATCATAACAATAGAAGATCCTGTTGAATTTTTATATACGGACAAAAACTCACTAATAACACAAAGGGGTTTGGGCACAGATACGGAAACTTTTGCTTCAGGTATAAAATATGCGCTCAGGCAAGACCCTGATGTTATTCTTGTAGGTGAGATAAGAGACAGAGAAACTCTTGAAGCGGCAATTGAAGCATCTGAAACAGGTCATCTTGTTTTATCTACCATGCACACAAACTCTTGTATACAAACACTAAACCGTATTTTAGGATTTTTTGAGGACAAATCATCCTCCCTTATTGTTCAAAGGGTAATAAATACCCTGCGTGCAACGATTTCTCAAAAACTTTTACCAAAAAGCGAGGGCGGTCTTGCAGCAGCGGTAGAAATTTTAAGCGTAACACCCGCTATTTCAGATTATCTGTTAAAAGGTAATTTTGAAGATGTTTATCTTTTAATGCAAAAAAGCAAATCACATGGTCTTATAACAATGAATTCATCAATTTACAATTTACTAAAACATGGGAAAATAAGCAGAGAAACAGCCCTTGAATACAGTGACAACAAAACAGAGCTGGAGCAAATGATAAGAGGAATTTATCATGGGGCTAAGAATATGACAAATGACTTGATTTAATTTTGAGGAGAAAAAATGGCGCCATTTCCAGAATCAGAATCCATGACAATAAAACGTCTTGAAGTTGCCCTAAGAAAAAAGGATATGCACCTTCTAAAAGACGGGGCGTACAAACTGCATGAAAAATTTCATACGGGGCATAGGTTCGAGTTTACTCAGGAGCTTGAACAAATATTAAATTATGTACGAAACAATGACGTTCCGGAGGAAATAAAAGAAATTCTCTGCCCTACAATTGAAGAAATTTTGTCCCAAAACAACTATACAATAACTCACAACGAAAACATTCAAACAGTACAAGAGCTCAACCTTGACCAAGGTAAAACCGAGCAAATCAAAACAAAAGAGGAAGATATTAAGCTTCAAGGTCAAGCTTATGATAATTATACGACCTCTGAAAATCAAAAAAACAAGGAACAAAATGAACTGTCTCAAGAAAAAAATAAAATTCAAATACAAAATAGCTCATGTGACGATGTTTTAATTTTTTATGATGATGGTTCTCAAGATATTAATTACAGCGAAATAAAAAACTATAGAAACAAGCTAAACAACCTGTTTTCAATGGAAAAACATGAAGGCGACTATAATCTCTTAAAGGATATTGCAACACTAAACAACATAGTAGACGCTAAAATTTTCGATATTGATAAAGTAATTGCCATGCTAAAAACTGCAAAATGCAATGTATCTTTTGTTACAACTTCACAAAGCCAAGAACTGACAAAAACTTTATGTGAAAAAGGAATAGATTTTAATATTCCATACGTGAAAAAAACCGCGGATGAAAATACTGAATTTGACTTTATTCCAATGCTTGGTTTATCAAATATTTACGTTTGCTCACACTGCAATTCAAGAAGCCTAAAGACGGATTTTTCAACAAAAACACTGTCTGTTCAATGTCCCAACTGTGACAGTGCAGCTTTTCCCGACCTTTATGCAATAAACTCGTATAATCCGGATTGTAACCCGATTTTTTGGCACAGAGCAATGAAAGCCTTTATAAAGTCAAAAATTTGGATTATCGTTAATCCGCCTTTAGATGAAAATAAAGAAATTATTTTTGATTTTATAAAAACCGCAAGCGAATGCAGTACTCCTGAAAAAATCTATATCTATACAAAAGAAAATGATAAAAAAGAATTCTATACCAACCTTTTTGCAAAAACACTACCAAATACACAATTATATAAAGATTTTTTCAACATTGAAGAACTATGTGCTAACTACATAAGAGAGCAAATAACAGATAAAATTAATGAAAAGTATTAAAGAGAGTTTTACAACAGAGGCAATAAATATAAAAACATACCCTCTTAGCGACTATGACAACATAGTCGTTATGTTCTCACGCCAATACGGACTTATAAAAGGCATTGCAAAAGGGGTAAAGCGTCCCAAATCCAAACTTGGAGCAAGAATGCAAATGCTTGTCGCAAATAAAATCATGCTAAAAAACGGGAGGAATTTTGACACAATTTGCGAAGCTCAAGCACTCAACACTTTTAACAAATTACGCTCAAATCTTGATAAACTTACATATTCAATGTATTTAACGGAAGTAATCAGTTCAATTTGTACGGATTGTGATGAAGATAAAGAAAACAACGAAAAAATTTACGAACTTTTTTACTGTGCGCTCGACGGAATTTCAAACTCGGACAATATAGTCGAAATACTGCTCCATGTAATCAGATTTCAACTAAAATTTATGGCGCAGACGGGTTATGGCATAGAGCTTAAAAAATGTCTGAAATGCGGCTGCGAAATAAGTGAAAATGCTTATTTTTCAATAGCCTCGGGCGGAGTTGTCTGTAAAGATTGCAGATATGGCTCGGATGTTTACATTGGAATACACAAGAAAATAAGAGAGTTTTTAATTGCACAACAAAATTGCAAAAACAACGAAAAAACAAGTTATGACGACCTTGTTGACGAAAATTTTTGTATGAAATGTTTTTTATTTTTAAAAAAATATACCGATACTCATTCGCAAAGGCCTTCAAGGTCTATAAAAATACTGGAAAAAATAACTTAAAAACAATACAGCAAGACATCTACTTGAAAAATCCGAACTATAAATGTATAATATACACTGTCACTTTAGGGAGATAAAATGGATATAGACCAGAGTTTGATATTTAATTTGCTAGTAGTGGCATTTTTATTGTTTTCAAACGGATTTTTTGTAGCAAGCGAGTTTGCCTTTGTAAGTATCAGAAAAACCAGAATTTCACAGCTTACAAACGAAGGCAACACTGACGCTAAGATTGCACTTGGCGGGATTGAGCACCTTGACAAAACAATTGCCGCAGTGCAGTTGGGTATTACAATTTCAAGTATCGGACTCGGTTGGGTCGGCGAATCTACTCTTGTAAGGCTGATAGAGCCTATATTTACTTTCTTACCTCAAGCTTGGCGCGGATTTGCAACACATTCTCTTGCAGTAACTCTTGCTTTTTCGCTTATCACTTTTATGCATGTTGTAATAGGCGAGCTTATGCCAAAGTCAATTGCACTGCAATTTCCCGAGCGAACAACGCTTTTTGTGGCACGTCCTATGTATGCCATAACAAAAATTTTCACACCTTTTATATTTCTTTTAAACGGTCTTGGCAACTGGCTTTTGTCGCTCATTAAAATCCCGCCCGCACACAGTGCACACATTGTTCACTCTGTCGAAGAACTTGATATGATTATCAATGAATCGCACAAAGAGGGCGTTTTAAACGACACCGAAAAAGAAATTTTGCAAAACGTCTTTAAATTTTCAGACACCCTTGCAAAACAGGTCATGGTGCCGCGTCCTGATGTGGTAAGTGTCCCCATTGATATTTCAACGGATGATTTAAACAAACTTATTATAGAAAACCAGTATACGCGCTATCCCGTTTACAATGACGATTTAGACCATATTATGGGCATTTTGCATGTAAAAGATATTTACCCGCTTATGGTTGAAGGACGTGAAATAAACCTGAAAGAGATAATCCGCGAGCCTATTTTAGTACCTGAAACAATGACTATGGATAACATGGTGCTTGAATTTAAAGAGAAAAAATCTCAAATGGCCATTGTAATAGATGAATTTGGCGGCGTTTCAGGCTTAATAACTCTTGAAGATGTCTTAGAGGAGATATTTGGCGAAGTTCAAGACGAATTTGACGAAGAAGAAGCCGATATAAGACAGATTTACGATAATGAATATGTCGCAAATGCAATGATGAGGCTGGATGAGTTCAGCGAATATTTTGATATAAAATTTGATGATGAAGATGTGGACACTATCGGCGGACTTGTTGTTAAGTATCTCGGACACATTGCAAAAGAAAACGACATAACAACAATCGGCGATTTTACTTTTAAAGTTCTTGAAACAGACGGCGCAAGAATTGTGAAATTAAAAATTAAAAGACAGGAGCCTGCACTAAATACACAAGAAAATGAATAGGATATAAAAATGGTTGAATCACTTTTTGTATTAATGTTTTATTTTATGCTTTTTTGGATTATTATGGGCGTTTTTGTTGCTCTGGCGCTGTATTTTCTGCCGCTTATAATTGCCGCGGCAAGAAAACATAATCAAATTTTGCCCATAACCTTAATTACCATATTTTTAGGCTGGACTTTTTTGGGCTGGCTTGTTGCGATAATCTGGTCGTTCAGCCCCGATGTACAAAACAGCTCTGATAATCAGGAAAGCTAAAGCCTGCTTTTTACTTTCATGATTTTTTCATACGCCTCATCAATTCTTTTGGGGTCGATTTTACCTGCAACAACGGCGTCAAAAACTACATCGTTAAACTTTTGCGCACTTTCTTTGCCGTCGTATACCAAATTGTTTCCTAAAATTATAATGTCACATCCTGCGTTAATCGAGGCTGTTATTGCCTCCTCAAAGCCGTAATTATCAGCTATTGCGCGCATTTGCATATCATCAGTAATAACAAGCCCGCCAAAGCCCAATTTACCCTTTAGCAAACCTGTAACAGTTTTATAAGAAAGCGAGGCAGGATACTTATCATCAATATTTTTATTGAAAATATGGGACACCATAACATTTTGCGCAGCACCGTTT
The DNA here is from genome assembly GCA_018716625.1 of Candidatus Galligastranaerophilus intestinavium. Classification (GTDB taxonomy): domain Bacteria; phylum Cyanobacteriota; class Vampirovibrionia; order Gastranaerophilales; family Gastranaerophilaceae; genus Galligastranaerophilus; species Galligastranaerophilus intestinavium. The sequence continues at coordinate 23,927 of DVJQ01000073.1, forward strand.
GAAATTAACGCCTGATAAGGGTCCAGTTCACTTTTTGACCAAGTATTTGTGGCATCTGAAAAACCCTTGTGAGTATCGGCACTCAGCGAGCCATGCCCCGGAAAATGCTTTAATACTGTTAAAATTCCGTATTGATTATGCGCCAGAATATAAGCATTAGCATGTTTTATAACCTTCAGGGGATCATCCGAAAAAGCCCTTTGCGCCTTAAAAATCACGCTTGAATTGGGATTAAGCGCCAAATCAACACAGGGGGCAAAATTCATGTTAAAACCCAAGTCTTTAAGAGTTGAGGCAATTTTTTTTGCCTCAAGATATGTTGTCATCTCATCATTTTTATTGCCCAATTCCATATGCGAGAGTGTTTTTACCTTAAAGCCCCTGCTTGAGGGCAAACGGGTAATTTTTCCGCCCTCCTCATCAATTGTAATAAAGAGTTTTGTTTTAGAAGCCTTGTTAATGTCGCAAATAAGCTTTTTTAGCTGCTTTGGGTCTTGAACATTTTTAAATTTTGACCCGTTTGCAGCACCTTGCGAGAATATTATTACCCCTGAAATTCTATCATTTATTAAATCATCATACAACGGACTTTGCTCATCCAGTTTTGTACCGTCAAAACCCACTATCAACATTTGAGCTATTTTATGGCGCAAATTAGTATTGTTATAATCCACACTCGCGTCTGCCCCTAAAATAACCGACAACAAAAGCAAAAGCAGACAAACTGTTTTTTTCATTCTCACCCCTTAAAATACGTAAAAATTTGTTCTTAAATTAAGCGACTGCGACTGCATATTATTATCCAAAATCGTAGCCCCCGCACCCATCCACACACTACTGTTTTTTATATATTTAGGTTTATAATCGATACCTACCATAGGTTCGTATTTATTTAGTTTTTGACCGCTGATTTTATTTTTAAAAGAAATTGAAGCCCTCTCACCAAGCTTAATGCTCGGAGTGATAAAAGCCCCACGTGAGGCTGATGTAATATTTGTAGTGTCATAAGTCGTTTCAAGTCCGCCCGTTAGGCTCAAATACTTGCCTCTAACAGTTGCACCGAGCTCCTGACGAAGGTTTTTGTTTAATGTATTTGAATCGTTATATTGTGTAGATTTAGAAGCAACCGAGAACTTTGAATTACCAAGCTTAACGTCTTCAGCCTGCGGCAACTCCAGTGTTTTTGAATAAGTTGAAACTTTCTTTATCTGATTAACTCTGTATGTTGGGCTAAAATCTGTCTGCAAAAGTATATCATCATCGGCATTTTCGTCTTTAATCTCTATAAAATCGCTCAAAAAAGGCTTTTGTTCCACAACCTCAACGCTGCCCTCAAGCGCCTCATCCGCCTCATCAATTGCAAACACAAAACGCTGCGGCTCGCTGTCTTGTTGTTCTTGTGCCTGCACTATTATCGGAGCTGCAAAAAAAAATAATATAAAAAATATGAAAAATTTTTTAAGATTCATATCTTCTATATTATTACCCTTTCGGGCTATTTTTTCAAGTTTTTTGGAACAAAAGGGGGATAAGAATGTCTAAATGCATAAATAACTATCGTCCAAAGGAATTAAGATGGTTTTTGGACAAATGTTCAAAATATGAATTAGCAAATTCTTCAGAACCAAAGTATTCAACAACAGCAGGTATAACAACCAAAAATAAATATACTATCGCTGCAAAAAATACTAAACCGAATGCTTCAAACATTATTTGCCTCGCTTTCTAAACAACCTTTTTCTTATATTCCTTTAATCGACAGAAAAACATCGCAACTTTATGATTTTGAAAGATATTGTAATAAAAATTAATAATGGGGATTTTTGAATATGTCTGAAATTAGCACTATAAAAAGACTTTTAATTAACATGCACTGTTGCCGCTGCAAGAGTGAATTTGACGAAAACTCAATAAAAATAATGCGAAGCGAAAAAGGACTTCTTGTTTTTCAAGTAAAATGCGAACATTGCAAAAAATGCTTTGGTATGGCAACTTTGGGAATAGGCGCACAAGAGCTTGAAAATTCGCTTGAAATAAATGAAAAAGCAGCAGATGAAGGGCTTGAGCCGATAAATTACGATGATGTGCTTGATGCGCACAATTTTTTTCAAAATTTGGATGAAAATTGGTCAAAATATATAAAATAAAAAGCGAAAAGCCTGCAATAAGCCGGATTCCGTTTTTCAGACAATCATCTGTCTAATGCGTTTTTTTATGTAACTTTCACAAGGAAACGGGAAAAGGCACCCTTTTTACAAATTCAAACTTGCATCCGATTGGGGTTTACCATGCCTAAAATCTCACGATTTTAGCGGTGGGCTCTTACTCCGCCGTTGCACAATCGCTTAGTGTCAAGATTGCTGCTGCGGGTATTTCGGCAGTACTCACTTGCAATGGCAAGTTCGCTGCCTCAATTATCCTGAGTCGCTCATCTAAAGTTACACCTTGTGCACTTGCTAAAGCAAGCATACAAGGGCTTCACCAAGCATTCTACTTTTCTGTGGCACTGTCCTCACGCTCACGCGCACTTGAATTTCTCAAGCAACCTGCCTTTTTGGATGTCCGGACTTTCCTCACAAAGTTAAAAACTTTGCGCGATTGTCCGCCTGCTTTTCGCTTAAAAATATTATACCTTAAATGTTGGTTTTTTGGTATTATATAGCTATGATAATAGACACGCACGCACATCTTGACATGCTAAACGACCCAAAGCTTGCAATAGAGGAAGCTTTGAGCGTTGGTGTTAAAAAAATAATCATCCCCGGGGTTGAGCCTGATACATTCGAAAAAGTTTTAGATTTAGCGCACAAATACGAAAATGTTTATGCGCAATTAGGTGTTCATCCCAGCGAAGCGCAAAAGTTTAACGATGACATCGCAAAAAAAATAATTGAACTTGCGCAGGACAAAAAAGTCGTTGCAATAGGAGAAATAGGGCTTGATTACTACTGGGACAAAACTTTTGTAGATATACAAAAAAGAGTTTTTAAAACACAAATTGAAATTGCAAACATGCTTAATTTGCCCATAGTTGTGCACGATAGAGAGGCTCACAAAGATACGTTTGATATTTTGGAGCAAATGGGAGCTAAAAAAGTCCTTATGCATTGTTTTTCAGGCTCTTTAGAGTTTGCTCTCGAGTGTATTAAAAAAGGTTGGTTTATTGCGCTTGGCGGCGTTGTAACTTTTAAAAACGCAAAAAAAGTCCGCGAAGTCGCGCTTAAAATACCTTTAGAAAATATAATGCTTGAAACAGATACCCCTTATCTAACCCCACACCCGCACAGAGGGGAGGAAAATGCGCCAAAATACATTATCTTCACCGCAAAGGAAATTGCAAACTTAAAAGACACAGCCCTAAGTGAAGTTGAGAACATTACAAGCAAAAATGCAATAAAATTTTTCAGTTTAGAGGAGAGTCAAAGTGAGTCAACAGTATAATTCAAATATAAAAGTTAAAACAGCAGTACTTGTGTTTTTAAAAAACCTTGCAGCACCGCTTGTTTTATATTTTGATAATCCGCATGAAATATATGAGGAGATAAAAGAAGTTATAAATACGCCATCAAACAAAGTTTTTGAATTTTTACCAAACGGACCGATTAAAAAAGTTTGCGTAAGCGCCTCTCAAATTTCATCCGTTGCAATTCAGGAAGAACAGTATTTTGCATAATGAAAAAGCGTCTTGATTTAATACTTTTTGAAAAAGGATTTTTTGAAACCAAAAACGCTGCAAGCAGTGCAATTTTAGCGGGAAACGTTAAAATTGACGACACGCCCGTTACAAAGGCAGGGCAGCTTTTTGACGAAGAAAAACTTTTTAATAAAGAAAAACCGCATAAAATTGAAATTAAAACCCTGCCCTATGTTTCTCGAGGCGGCTTAAAGCTAAAGGGGGCAATTGATTATTTTAAAATAAATTTAAAAGATAAAGTTTGCATTGATATGGGCTCATCAACAGGCGGATTTTGTGATTGTATGCTGCAAGAGGGGGCAAAAAAGGTCTTTGCCGTTGATTGCGGAACAAATCAACTCGCATGGAAACTAAGATGTGACAAAAGAATTGTTTCAAAAGAAAATGTAAACATAAAGACCTGTAAGTTTGAGGATATTTTTGGCGAAAACTACAGCGGGGAGCTGCCGGAGTTTTTGAGCATGGATTTGTCATTTATTTCAATTAAAAAAGTGCTTGAAAACTGCAAAAATTTTATTTGCGAAAATGCGCAACTTGTCATACTTATAAAGCCGCAATTTGAGGCGCAAAGAGAGGAAATTGCAAAAGGCGGAATAGTAAAAGATAAAAAAGTGCACGAAAAAATTATTAACGACATAAAAGAATTTTGCAGCAATTTAAACCTTGAAACGCAAGGAGTAATCGAAAGCCCTATAAAAGGTGCAAAACAGGGGAATACGGAGTATTTAATTTACCTTAAAAGAAAGGAAAACCAATGAGTTTAAGCATTGTTGACAAATTAAACGCATTATCGGTCGAAATGGAATCACTTTTGGACTTTATAGCCTCCAACAGCAAGCTGGGAGAAGATTTTGAGGCATATGTAGAGGAAAACAAACTAAATATTGAAAAACAATCTCAGCTGAACATTGCGCTCATTGAATATCTGCTTGACGGTAAAATGCAAGATAACACAAGGGTTTTAGATTACTATGCGCAAAGCGGCGCGCAAAAAAACGCCAATGTAACAAAAGCCTTTAAAGAGAGCATTACATCCGTTTTTGAGATAAAAAAAGTCTTAAAAAACGCGTATGAAACATACTCACTTACTTGCGAAAAAGATTTTTGCCTTATACCGCTTGTTAAAATGGTTAATTTAAGGGGCATATCGCGCGGTGACTATATTCGCGCAAGAGTGATAGAGTTTGAAGGAGAATTTTATCTGCTTGAGATTTACGATGTCATCTCCTCGCTTAACCTCTACAGAGCAGCCTCAGAAGCCATAAAGTGCCTCATTTCAAATTCTAAATGTGCGACATTTAAAAATGAAGAAAAAAATCAAAAAATAAAAAAATCTCTTGAGGATTTTAAAAACAATTGGGAAAAAACTTTTAAAGAGTCTAAAATGGGCGTTATTACAACAAATAAACTTGCGGATAATCTGATAAATGCCCTAAATGAGGGAGAATTCAAGCAAGACTACATCCAAACTCCGCAAGAGTACAAGTTTTTCGACATTAAAGAATTTGGCGAAAGTGAGGACTTTATTCAAAATGCAATAGGCGGTTTTTCAAATCACAAATGCTTATACGATGTCGGTTTGTATTTTGACGAACTTGAAGGACTTTATGTAATACCGTTTTTGGGCACTTTTTATAAAATATTTGAAACATTTGAAAATTCAAATTTTAAAATCGAAGGTGCAAAAGAATGTATAAGAGAGTTTTTAAAAAGCGATAAAGTTTCTTTTGGTGCAATAGCAACTGCGGCAAAAAAATATGAGAATTTTTTGGATGTAATAAATTTTGCCCTTGAAACAGATTTCAAATCTACATCTGAAGTGCTTGAAAAATTCAAAGGCAAACAAGGCGAAAAATACAGTCCCACACAAGTTTTGTACAATTCAAAAATATTTTCGGAAATTTTAGGCATAAAAGAGGAGGAAAACTCCCAACAAAAATATGAAAATGTCGGAAGAAACGACCCATGTCCCTGTGGCAGCGGGAAAAAATACAAAAAATGCTGCGGCGCAAATTCTTAAAATATTTGCCTATTGTAAAATTTATATAGTAGAATAAAATTGTAAAAAACGGAGAAAAATATCATGAGCGAAGAAAATAAAGAGAAAAAATGCCATAAAAAAATGCTTATAGCAGGGGTTATTGTTTCATTAATACTCTCAATTGCGGCAATGGGACTTTCTCTTGTTACATTTTTAGGTGCAAACGGTTATATACCATCACTTTCAATGGGTTCGGATTTACCTATTTCAAAAAAATACGACAGAGGTCGCTCTTTGGATAAGGCAATGAAAAAAGATAAACCTGTTATAATCTGGTTTTATGTTGACTGGTGCGGTTATTGTCAAAAGTTTGCCCCTATATTTGACGAGCTTATAAAAAGCAAAGACGTAAAGAAAAAATACGCCGTTGCTTTTGTTAACTGTGACAATAAGGACAATCAAAAACTTATTCAGGAATACAATGTAACAGGCTTTCCTACTGTTTTCTTGCTAAACCCTAAAACAGGTGAGAAAAAACAACTTGATAATTACAAATTCTTTATTCCCGCCGCAAAAGAAGAACTCGTGCGCGACTTAAAAGACTTTGTAAGACCAAAGGAATAAATTACATCCAGTCATTTACCTGATTTTTACTGAAATGTTTTATACATTTTGCACAGATGTTTGTGTCCAAAAATGTCCTTTTAGAATAATTTGACATATCAGAGCCTGACCTTGCGCGAAAATCATTTGATAGCGCAGGGCAGGAATATACGCCGTTTGCACTTAAAATGCGCGAGTTGTAACAGTCCAGTTTTTCAACATCAAAATCAAAACTCTCTATTGGCTCGCAGTTTGTATTTTTTTCAAAATAGGGCATAATTTTTAGGTTAATATTTTCAATTTCAAAATTATACTTTTTAAAAAGAGCATAAAAGCCTTCAAATAAGTCTTTTTGAGATTCCTGATAATAGTTGCAAACAGAAATAATCGGGTTAAATTCATATTTTGCAAGATTTAAAATCGCACTCATAGCCTTTCTAAAACTGCCCCTGCCTCTTATCTCATCGTTTTTAAGCTCGTCAAAGTGATCTATACTTATCCTGTAAATTGTTTCAAAATTATTTTCATCGTCAATTTTTCTCAAAAAACGTGCCTTTTTATCATTTATCAAATACCCGTTTGACATAACGGTAACGTTTGAAAATTTTAAACACATTCTCAAAATGGTATTAAAATCAGGGTGCATAAGAGGCTCGCCCCCTGTTAAGTAGATGGAGCTTAATTTTTCACTCTTTGTTTGCAAAAGTGCCGCTTTTATTTTTTCAACAGGAATAAAGTCTTTTTCCTGTTTATAAGGATTTTTCTCGATGTAGCAGTGTTTACACTTTAAATTGCATGCTTTATAACACAGCTCAAAAAACAAATTGTTCAACTCTTTCATCTCAACTTTTGGCGCAGCCATAAACATTTTTGCAAACATTTCACTTTGCACTTGACCCTCAATATTTTGCACGTTTTTCTCCTTTTTAACTCAATCCTTTGCAATCGTTAATTTAATATTAGTTTTTAAATCAAAAATGAAAATTACCCGACTGAGCATGATTTAACACAAAATAAAAACCCTTCCTTTTTTAGGAAGGGCAAACTTGGTTTTTTAATCCTCAAGTTCTTGTGTGGTGTGTTCTCTCTTATCTCTTCTCGTGTGTGTGGTAGTAGAAATGTGTTCTCTCGTTTGTGTGGTGGTTTTTATTTTCTCTCTTTATCTCTCGTACTTATATAAAAAAATACATGCAAAAAATATTGCCTTTTTATATACTAAATAGACAATATTTATTTACAATTCTTAACATTAAAAGCTAAGATGCACTGTTATCAGGCTTTTTCACCGACAAAGTTTTATTCTCGCTTATTGCAATTCTTGCAGATTTAATCTTATCCTTTGTTTCTTCATCCAAGGCATTACCCATAACAAGCCTGTCCACAAAGGCATTATTAAGCCTTACTGCCTTTGGCAGCGCACCTATTTCATCTAAAATATCTTTAATTTGTAAAAAATCATAAGAGAAAGTTTTTTTGGAATTGTAAGAGAGAGTCTCGCCAGAATTTGCGACAATGTCCTTGCCGCCTTTTTCAAAATATATTCTAAAAATTGACCTTAAATCCTGAATTTCAGACTGCATGACGCTTATTGCATTTTGGAGTCTTAAATATCTCTCAAAAAGATAATCGGCATTTTGAATTTGTGAGAGCTGCCAGTCATATTTTTGGAAATACATTTCTTTTAATTTCGGGTAACACTGTGCAAGCCCCATAGCATCAGCCATAGCGCGATGTCTTGTAGAAAAATCAACTCTAAATGTGTTCATAAGGCTCTCTAAACCGCATGACTCCATTTGCGGATAGACTTCTTTAAACATCATTTGAGTATCAACATAGCGATTTTCAAGCGGTTTATCATACAGCCTTTTTGATGTGCGATTTAAGAAACTAAAATCAAAAATAGCATTGTGTGCAACAATTACCCCATCCCCGATGAATTCAAAAATCTTGGGGAAAATTTCTTCCTCCTCAGGTGCGTCAATGAGCGTTTCTTCACTTATACCATGTATTGCCTGAGATGATTTTCTAATGTGCTGATGGGGATTAACAAGAGTTTCAAAACTCTCTGTTATAACGCCGTCAACAAGCTTAACACCCGCAAACTCTATTATTTTCTCTCTTGTATAATCAAGACCCGTTGTTTCAACATCAACTACTATTTCAACCAGATTTTCAGCCATTAGTTTTTTTAAATCTCCATTTGCAAAGAATATATCACAAAAAATTATTTTTTTAAATAAGAGCCTATTTTTTTAGTATTACTGTTAATTTTATCAAGGGTTTTCTCAAGTTTTTTTTCACTTTCAATGACATTTTCGACTTTTTTGTTAAACTCGTCATGTCTTGAATTTCCTTCATTTATTGTCTTATCTGCATTTTTAAGAACAGGAGAGGCATCATCTATTGCGCTGAAAACCTTTAAAATTGTGTCTTGATTAATTGCGTCAACAAAATCTTTAAGCGAGGCAAAAGCTTTTCCTATATATGCATATTCATCCATTACATCTGTCAGTCTGAGAGTGTCTTTTGTAATAATACCGATGTCCGAAAGATTGCTCTTTGGCGGCATAATCTCTATCGATTTTGAACCTGCAATTCCGCTAAACTCAACTGAGGCAACAGAACCCGAGGGAATTTTTACACCTTTTTTTGTTATAATAATTTGCACCTCAATTGAATCCTTGTGATACTTTAGCTCTCTTACATGCCCGCAAACAAGCCCCATAAACCTGATGGGAGAGCCTTTTATAAGACCGTCAGTATCCCTGAATGTGATTGTATACAAATTTGGTTTTATAAATTTGTAATAAAAAAATGTATATGTAGCACCAAAAAACAAACTAAGCACAATAATCCATATAACTATTTCGATAAAAACCGCATTATTCAGCTTTTTTTTGAGCTGCTGCCACTTTTCTTTCTTTTTCAATACTCCATACCTTCTCTTGCGCTCACCCCTATATCCCAATAGTGCTTGACAGGGACAATTTCAGACACAAGATGAGCAATGTCAATAATTTCCTGCTTGGCATTCCTGCCCGTTAAAACAATTTCCATATCCTCAGGTTTGTTTTTCAATACCTCAAGAACTTCGTTTAAATCAATTAATTCTAAATCAATTGCAATATTTATTTCATCCAATATAACAAGCTGGTATTTATTGTTCTTAATGGCATCTAGCGCTATATCCCAGCCTTTTTTTATTTCCTGCCTGTCAATATCCTCTATATTATCTCTCCAGACAATTCTGTCTGCGCCGGCGTTTACAATTTTAAAAGATTTTTTAATTTCATCGGATAAATTTGCAAAAGAATACAACTCGCCATAGTCGCTTCCGCCTTTTGTAAACATTATAATAAGCACACGCCAATTACGCCCGAGCGCCCTTAGCGCAAGCCCTAAAGATGCGGTTGTTTTGCCCTTGCCATTACCTGTGTAAACCTGTATATAACCGTGTTTATTAAATCTTGGATTGTGTAAATCATTTTGCATTATAAAATTCATTATACACTATATAAAAAAATCATAAAATAGTGTTATTTAAACACAATATCGGGGAATAAAAAAAGTATAAGGCAAGGACTAGAACTATGGCTATTTCTCCTATAAGTGCATTTTCAAATTATTCATATCTTTTTAATATAACCTCGCAAGATGAAAAAGCTGAACAAAAAGACAAGCTTAATCTTCTTATGAGCCAATATAACCTTGTTTCAACAGATGATTATGACAAAGATATCGAAAGATTAAGAGCCGCCATAATTCAGGAACAAATCGAAAGAGCAAGTCAAGAACAGGAAAAAAGCCAAGAAACAGAAGGCTATGAAGAACGTCCATGGTATGAAATTATGTGGAAGTTGGGACTTACACAAAACGACTCTATAAGAGAAGATTATGACGATATTATGGATGAGCTTGACTATCGCATAATGAACGCACAGGATGAGGACGAGTATAACGAATATAATAATATGAGAATTCGTGCCGAAGAATACTTTAACGAATACAGCGAATATACAACCTCAAGAATTGACACAAGTTCGTCAAATCTTATAGGACTTTCCATGCTTGCAACCATGAATATGATGGATTTGAATTTAATTTAGTAAAATTCTTCCTCATCTTCATATTCTTCGTCTTCACTTATTGCAGGCTCGGGTTCTTTTATAACCACGCCCATTTCAGTGAGCACTTCGCGTGCTTTGGGGCCATATGCCGTATCGGAGAAATTTTCTATAACCGTTTTTAAACAATCAATACACTCCGCCCTCATACCTCTTAATTTATAAAGCGTCCCCAATTTATAATAAAGAGGCGCATAAACAGGCTCCGGAGTCGTGTTCATAATCTCATCCAACTGCAATTTTAAATTAATTAAATTGTCGCTGTCCTCAGGAGAATATAGCTCACGTGTATAATATTTTCTTGTCAAAAGGTCGATTTTTTGAGTCATGTCTTTTAGTTGCTCTTCATCAACCTTGGGAGCTTCCTGTTTTTCTTTTGTGCTTTTTCTTGCAGCATCCGCGGGCATTGCGTAGTTAATTATACACAACATGCCAAACATAACAAGACAAATCAGCGTTATTATTTTTCTCAAAACTAAAACTCCTCTCTTATATAGTACAATAACCGATAAAATCTGCCTCAATCCAAAGTATGATATTTGTAAAAAAATTATTATATTTTGATATATGAGAAAAATTTTTATTGCACTGGTTTTATTATTTACACTTAACTGCGCACAGGCAGAAGTTTTGCGCGCAACAGTTTCTAAAGATGAGATACCAAAGGGCTTTTTTGGCACTTGGCATGTCACATCAAAATTAAGTGAAACAAACAATCCGGAACTTTTTAATACAATAAGCGTCGATATATGGACATTAGGAGGGTATGGTAACACTTTAATTTTAGAAAACGTGCACACAGGTGCAAGTTCTTCTATTCAGGTCGAATCGCAAAAAAACTTGGACGGCAAGACCTTGAAATTCCAAAGGGTAAAATCAAATACCCGCGGGAATATGAAAATAGTCCAAAAAGAAAGCCCTGAGTTTAGGCTGGACGGCAATATTTTTACGGGTTATGATACCTATATTATTGAAAGATATGTAAATAACAAACTAATTCAAAAAGATGTAGTAAAATATAAAGTAGTAGGACAAAAAATATCGGGAGATTTGGGATAAATGGAGAAGATTTTTGACACAATAATACTGGGCGGAGGCCCTGCAGGGATGAGCGCCGGTGTATATTGCGCAAGAGGAAACATAAATTGCGCCATAATTGACACGTCACTTTTGGGCGGACAACCGACAAACTACCTTGAGATTGAAAATTATTTAGGTTTTCCCTCGATTGAAGGTTGGGAGTTAAGCGAAAAATTTGAACAACACCTTGATAAATTTAATGTAGAAAAATTCACCATGGAAGAAATTCAAAATGTGGATTTGATTTCAAACCCTAAAGTTATAACAACTCTAAAAGGAGTATATAAGGCACACAGCGTAATTATTGCAACAGGCGCAAAGTCAACAAAATTGGGTGTTAGGGGCGAAAACGAATTTGTAGGCAAGGGTGTCAGCTACTGTGCAGTGTGCGACGGAGCCTTTTACAAAGACAAAACCGTTGTAGTAGTAGGCGGAGGCAATGCCGCAGTTGAAGAAGGCTGCTATTTAACAAAATTTGCAAAAAAAGTTTATATAGTTCATCGCAGAGATTCCCTGCGTGCAGACAAAATTGTCCAACAAAGAGCTTTTAATAATGATAAAGTTGAATTTATCTGGGACAGTGTCGTTGAAGAAATTAATGGTGAAAATAAAGTAGAAAAAGTTGTAATTAAAAATGTTAAAACAAACAAAACTCAAGAACTTGAGACAGACGGCGTTTTCCCCTACATCGGCTTTAGTCCCAACTGCGAAAGCTTTAACGGACAACTAAAACAAGATAACAGAGGCTTTATTGTGGTTGATGAAAATATGCAAAGTTCCATCCCCGGGGTATTTGCAATAGGCGACGTTCGTGTAACGCCTCTAAGGCAGGTAATTACAGCAGTTGCAGACGGCGCTGTCGCAGGTGTAAGCGCAATAAAATATGTAGAAGAAGTTTCAAAGCAAAAAGTGGAAGCATAAAAGAGATTTGGAGGATTTTTTAGCAAATGAAGGCAGTAGTATTTGATGAAAACTTAAAACTTGTTGATAACTATGAAACACCAATGCCAAAAAAAGGCGAAGTGCTTATTAAAACTCGCATGTCAGGTATTTGTAATACCGACCTTGAAATTACAAAAGGGTACATGGGCTACAAGGGTGTTTTAGGACATGAGTTTGTAGGTGATGTGGTAAAAGTCGGCGATGAGTGTGATTTTAAATGGATGGGCAAAAGAGTTGTAGGTGAAATTAACTGCGGCTGCAACAATGACCCTTGGTGCGCACAAAACCTGCAAAGACACTGCCCCAACCGTCAAACTCTGGGCATTTGGCAAAAAGACGGCTGTTTTAGCGAATATTTTACCTTGCCTGTTGAAAATTTACTTGAAGTACCCCAAAGTTTAAGCGACGAGGAGGCAACATTTGTTGAGCCTGTGGCTGCTGCTATGGAGATAACCGAACAGTTGCACATAAAACCTGCCGACAAAGTTGCACTTTTGGGCGATGGTAAGCTGGGGCTTTGTATAGCGCTTGTGCTAAATGCCCTAAATGTTGATTTGCTGCACATAGGAAAGCACCAAAACAAGCTTGAAATATCACGCAAAGCTGGCGTTAAGACTAAAATGCTGCAAGATTTAAGACCCGAGGATAACAAGTCTTTTGATATTGTAATTGAGGCAACAGGCTCAACGGGCGGATTTGAAACCTCTTTGGCATTGACAAAGCCAAGAGGAGTGCTTGTGCTAAAAAGTACAATAGCTGCAAAAGAAGGCTTGAACCTTGCACCTGTGGTTATTGATGAAATAACGGTCTTGGGCTCTCGCTGCGGACAATTTGCCCCTGCTCTAAGGCTTATGGGTGCAAAAAAACTGGATATAAAACCGCTTATAAGCGAAATTTATCCTATTGATAAAGCCCTTGAAGCTTTTGAAAAGAATAAGGAAAAAGATGTATTGAAAGTTCTTTTGAAGTTTTAAATGTTTAATAAGTACTGTTGTTTATGCTATATTGAAGCATAGATATGCCTCAATATAGGGTTATAAATATGCTGTGAAAATTCCATAATGTTGTCTATGACAGAATTTCAAAAGCAATTTGCAAACAAGCTAAAAGAAATAAGAATTGCATCAGGCTTATCACAAGAAAAACTTGCGGAAAAACTCGGAGTTGCAACAAAAACAGTAAGTTACTGGGAAAACGGACACAACGCAGTTACATTTAACAAAATTCCGCTGATAGCAAAGGCTCTTAACGTTCCTGTGTATAAATTATTTGTATTTGGAGATATACTTAGCGGCGATGATGATGAAATTTCAGAGCTTATAAACTCCCTAACCGAAAGAGAACGTCTTTGTATTTCAAAAGTCATTAAAGCAATATTAGCTCTTAAATAATAAAATCATTTGCCCGATAAAAACTATCGGGCAAACTTTTGTCTGGAATATTAATTCAAATATTTTTTATAATTTGTTTCTAAATTTGAATATTTTACAATGTTTACATAGTAATTTACTATAATTTTTTAGTATTTGCAACAAATTTACTTATTGTGCGTCGTTCTTTAATGTTCTTGAATAACATAATATATTTTTATGAAAAAAGTCAGCAAAATAAAAAAATTATTAGGATTGAGAATAAAAGAACTTAGAGGGAAAAAAGGCTACTCCCAACAAAAATTGGCAGAGCTTGTAAACATTGACCAAAGAAACATAAGCAACATAGAATGCGGGAACACTTTCCCGTCAAAGTGTTTTATGGAGCTTGCCTTAGCGCTTGATGTAGAGCTTAAAGACATGTTTGATTTTTCGCATTTGGAATTGGATATAAAGCAAATGCGTCAAACTATTAAAAACGAGCTTAAAAACCTTACTGATGACAATATAAAAATAATCTATCGGTTAATAAAATCAATGAAATAACAAAAAACCCGCCATTTAGGCGGGTTTAATTTTTTAAAGAGTATCTGAAACTACGCTTTTAATTTCAGGATCAGCTTTTAGAGCATTATATTCCTGTTTAATTCTTGAAATAAAAGCTTTTGTTTCTTTAAAAGGAGGTACGCCTTTATACCTTGCAACATTGCCGGGGCCTGCATTGTAGGCTGCAAGAGCCAAGTCCATAGAACCGTATTTTTTGTACATCATTTGATAGTACATAATGCCGCCTTTAATGTTTTCATGTTGCACATGCGGGTTAACGCCCAGCCTGCGTGCGGTATCGGGCATAAGTTGAAATAAACCCACAGCACCTGAGGGGTTTTTCTTATTCGGGTTAAAATTAGATTCAAGTTTTGCAATACTTAGCGCAACAAACGGGTCTACGCCCATTTTAAGCGCTGTTTGGGCTATTGCTTTTTGAACTTCTTGTGGCGATTGGGCTGCCTGTGCTTTGTCTAATGAACCTAAAAATAGGCAAAAACTCATCAGCAAAGCTGCCATTAGCTTTTTCGTCATGGTTTCATCCTCATTATTCTCTTTTTTTTAAACAGGGTAAAAATCGAGTTTTGCTTACTTACTACACATACTATTCGCGAAACCGACATAACCCTAGTTTCAAATCTACTATACTATAAAAATAAAATTTTGCAACCCCTAATTTTTTTTGCATATGCCCATTTACCTTGTGGCACTTAGGATACAGCTATTGCTACAAATATAGAATATAGTTATATTTTGACATAAATTTTACAAAATTCAGTCATTTTGTCTTGATTGTTTTAAGTATTTTTGATAGGATTTTATTATTGAAAATTTTATATTTGGAGAAATGGCCGAGTGGCTGAAGGCGGCACCCTGCTAAGGTGTTATGTGGAGTAATCTGCATCGAGGGTTCGAATCCCTCTTTCTCCGATTTTTGTTTGATTAATTAAAATTTAAACATAAAAAAATACTCCCTAAATTCAGAGAGTATTTTTTTGCAAATTAAATTAAAATACATGCAGCAGTTTTAAATTACTGGCCGCCGTCTTCATAGGCGATAAATGTTGTAGCATTAATGCTGCCAAAATCATTGTCATCAGGCAATGTTAATTCAGGGAAATCATCCTGAGGTTTGTCAACTTCCGGCTGTTCGTCACAACCGCCATCGTTATTGTTGTCATCATCTACGCTTGGCGTATCTTCGTTATTGTTATCGTCATCTACGCTTGGTACATCAACATTATCATCGCCGCAGCTTGGAGGTGTAACGTCCTGACCGCCGTCTTCGCATCTTGTAGCGGTAATATTTCCATCATCACCTGCCGAGCCGCCGCACTCAAGCATTGCAAGAGTTACAGCACCGCCGCCCCAGTGGTGGTGTCCCCAGTGGTGGTGTCCCCAAAATGGCTTATCGCCCCAGCTTGGTTTATCGCAATCGGGTTTATCGCCCCAGCTTGGTCTGTCAGAATCGCTGCCGCCTTCTTCGTACATTGCTTTTGTGCTTATTTGTCCGTCTAATGACGAACCGCCCTCTTCAAGCATTGCAAGCGTCATTATTCCGTCGTTTAAGTTAGTTTCACCTGATGTATCATCGCCTGTGCTGCCGCCTATAGAATCGCTGCCGCCTTCTTCGTACATTGCTTTTGTGCTTATTTGTCCGTCTAATGACGAACCGCCCTCTTCAAGCATTGCAAGCGTCATTATTCCATCGTTAGGATCAGAATCGCCGCCGCTTTCACCAAGTGTCTTTGTAACATTTGTACTGTCATCTGAAGAAGAGCTTCCGCCTTCTTCTTTAACGGCTGTTGTCGCAGAATTACTGTCATCTCCCCAACTTGGCTTATCACAAACGCTTCCGCCTTCTTCATAAGTTGCATATGTTGTAGCCGAGTTGTGCCAACCAAAAATGCCGTTAAAAATACCATTAAAAATATTTGAACCAAAATCACAATCAGACCACAAAGTAGATACTGAACACCTTGCACCATCGTTATAATTCACAAAAGTATCATAACTGTCACTTTCGCTTGTATTTTTCTCAAAACATTTATTTGTATTTGAGCTTACGGATTTATTTGTTTGGCTTGTCGAATTTGTATAGTCTTCACTTGCGGCAGAACTTCCTGTTGTGCCATTTACATTTTTCTTAAAAAAACTGTCACCAAAACATCCGTTTAGCCAAAACATCGCCTTTTGCTCCTTTTTTCAATCTATGTCATCATGCTAACAATCGGAAATTTTTATCATTCCTTTAGAAAAAATTATATAATTGTTACAATTTGAAATAATTGTAAAAATATTTTAATATTAAACAGAGGTGCAAAATGATTATTATTATTGGAAGCAACGAAGAATATCACGCAAAATATATATTTGAAAAATTACAACAGGAAAATACACCGGCAAAATATTTTGACAGTCGCAAATACCCCATATTCAGTTGGTCACCTGATGGTGTCGGAGATTATATAATTCTTGAAAATGAAAAAATATATTTAAAAGATATAAGCGGAATTTACTGGAGATGGTACTATGGCGTGACTTTTAGTACATCAGAGATAGTATACAGAGAAAAAGTTTCGGCACTTGAGAGTATGTTGTGCGCCCTGGAACCCGTAAGCTGGAACTCCCTTCAAGCGGTAGAGCTGCACAGAAAAAAAGGACTGCAAAGCAAAATTATGCAAAACAACGGCATAAGAATCCCAAAAACAACCGTAACGGATGACAAAGATATGCTCGAGAAATTTTATCTTGAAAATGACAAAAATGTTATTTTCAAACCTGTAAGGGGCGGAGCATATACAAAGAAACTGACGGAACAAGATCTTGAAAGAAAAGAGTCCTTGAAAAATTGCCCTTGCCAGCTGCAAGAGTGTATAGAGGGGCTTGACATAAGAGTATATGCTTTTGAAACAGGTGAAATATACGCAGGAGAAATACACGCACAAAGTTTAGACTTTAGAGCAGACACAAATGCTAAAATAAACAAACATCAACTGCCTGAAAGCGTTCAAAAAGATTGCTTAAAAATTTTAAAAATTTTAAATTTAAAATACTCGGGAATAGACATAAGGCTGAAAGAAAACGGGGAATATGTTTTTATCGAGGCAAACCCTGCTCCTATGTTCGTTTATTTTGAAAATATGACAGGTTATGAAATAACAAATACTTTAATAAGGAATTTAAAAAACAATCATTAATCATCAATATGTATTTTAACTACAGTGAAAAAGAAAAAGAGTATTTAAAAAACAAAGACAAAAGGCTTTGCGCGATTATAGAAAAAACAGGGCACATAAAAAGAGAGATTGACCCTGATTTATTTAGTGCAATTGTACACCAAATTGTTGCACAACAAATTTCAACAAAAGCTCAGGCAACAATATGGCAAAGGCTGAACGATACACTTGGAAAAATCAATTCGCAAACAATTTTAAAAACATCTGATGAAACACTAAAATCTCTTGGTGTATCAAAAAGAAAAATTGAATATATAAAAGAGCTTGCAAAAAAAGTAAATGACAAGGAGCTTGATATTCAAGCACTTTGGCAAAAAACAGACGAGCAGGTAATATCAGAGCTTATAAAACTAAGGGGCATAGGGGTGTGGACGGCTCAAATGCTTTTAATATTTTGCATGCAGCGCAAAAATGTCTTTAGTTATGATGATTTGGGAATTCAAAAAGGCATAAAAATTCTCTACAATCACAAAAAAATTACAAAAGAACTCTTTGAAAAATACAAAAAACGCTTTAGCCCCTATTGTTCCGTTGCAAGCCTCTATTTTTGGGCTGTTTCGGAGGCTCAAACAGATAAAACCAAAAACACCTCAGCGCAAAAAAATAAACAAAAATACTATAAAACTCAATATTTATCACCCCTTGGGGAATACACCCTCGTATCTGACGGCAAAAATCTCCTCGGAGTATGGCTTTTGGGTCAAAAGTACTATCTTGAAGGAATTTTAGGGGAAATAGTCGAAAATAATGAACTTGAAATTTTTAACAAAACAAAAAAATGGCTGGATGAATATTTTAACAACAAAAATCCTAAAATTTCAGAATTGAAATTAAACCCAAAAGGAAGCGACTTCAGACAGGAAGTATGGAAAATTCTTCGCAAAATCCCCTATGGCACAACAATCAGCTATGGTGAAATTGCAAAAAAAATTGCAAATAAAAAAGGGGTTAAAACCTTTTGTGCACAAGCAATAGGAAATGCAGTAGGACACAACCCTATATCAATTATTATACCCTGTCATAGGGTAGTTGGCGCAAAAGGCTCTCTTTGCGGATATTCCTGCGGGATAGAAAACAAAATTAAACTTTTAAAATTTGAAGGAGTCAATATTTCAAATTTTCATATCTGAAAAAACAATGATATAATAAAAAATATGAATAAAGCACAAATTTACACAATGGCTTCTTGTCCCTATTGCCAAAAGGCAAAAAGGCTGCTAAAGACTTTAAATATTGACTTTATAGAAATTGATGTTACAAATTCTTTTGATGAAATGCAAAAAGAACTTTTGGGGAAATTTTCGCTCAACAACATCACAACTGTTCCGCAAATCATCCTAAATAACAAGTATGTAGGCGGCTATGACAATTTGGAGTCTGCTTACAGAAAAAATAATTTAGCCGAGTATATACAATAAAAGGTAATTTAAAAAACTTAATTTTAGTGCATACTCAATGCATGAAAAAATTATTGTTAATACTTTTATTGCTTAATCTGCAAGCCTTTGCACTTGAACCCATAAAAGTCATTGATCCAAAAGACGGTACAAAAGTTGAAATTACGCTTAACTCACCTGCAAAAGAATTCAGGGGGAATATTGAAGTTGTAAAAGGGATGAGCAATTTTGACCTTGTTTTGTGCAATGAAAGCGGACTTGAACTTAAACGTACAAAAATTGACAACTTTGGAGAGTATAATTTTGGAGCACTTGAAAAAGGCAGATATTTTTTAAAATTTGAAAACGTTATAAAGCCAAAAGTGCAAAAAGAGGACAAAGCAGCACCTTATATTATGGATATACCCTACCAGAGGAAAAAATAATCACAAGGGCAAAATGTAGAACTGGCATCTACTCGTACTTTGCAAACTCTTTGGATTCTTCTTCCCATTCGTTACGCTCAAGTTTAAAGGCATGGTTCCAAAACTTTTCAAGCGCGTAAGTTTCTCTTTGCTCGCTATGCATTATATGCACCACAACATCACCGTAGTCAAGCAAATTCCAGCGGTTTTTTACATCATTTTCATCGCCTGCGGGAATTCTGCCAAAATGTTCTTTAATTTTTTCGCGAACAGTCGAGGTCAAACCCTTTACCTGAGTAGAGCTTTGCGCAGAAGCTATTACAAAATAATCAGACAAAACACAGACATTTGCCACATTTAAAATAACAATATCCTGCGCCTTTGAATCATCTAAAATTCGAGCTATTACGCTTGAGAGTTTTTTTGAAGAAATTTCTTTTGTTTCAATCATTATATGTTTCCTGTCGAACTGTTTTTGTCATTATCTAAAGATTTTAAATCCAAGGTTTCGCCCTCGTCATGGTAGTCAAGAGCGTTTTGAGCTGTATTTATTTCAATATCCACTTCACCGTCGAGCATTTCAATGTCGTCTTTTGAATATTCTTTAATCTTACCGTCCTCAAGCTTAACTGACACTGACTTTTTCAAGAAATTAAGCGAGAAAACTTTTGCAACGCCGTCAGGGGTCATAACACCCGAACCTATCGGAGGCAGAGTTTTTGCCGCTTCAAGATAATTTTGATATTCATAATTTAAACAGCACAAAAGCCTGCCGCATGCTCCCGTTATTTTCCCCGGAGTCATCGGTATTCCCTGATCTCGCGCAAGTTTTGTGTTGACCGATTCAAATTTCTTTAGAAATCTGCAGCAGCAATAGTCTTGCCCGCAGACACCCTGCCCGCCCAAAATAGAGGTTTCATCTCTCACCCCAATATGTCTTAAATCTATTCTCACTCTTTTAAATTCCTGTGTCAGGTCTTTTAAAAGTTCGCGAAAGTCAACACGCTCCGGCGCTGTATAGTAAAAAGTAATTTTTTTTCTGTCAAAAGTATAGCGAGTTTGTACTAAATTCATAACAAGCCCGCGTTTTTCAACCAAAGCCTTACATTTAAAAAACGCTTGCGCTTCAAGTTGTTTTTGTTCTTCTAAAATGGGCTTGTCGTTTTCATTAATCGTTCTAATTAAAGGCAGAGGCTCGGGTTTAAACTTTTGCCACTGTTTTAAAACCTGAGAATTTACAATAAAAACGCTAAAAACCTCCTCGCCCTTTTCAGTTCTGACAAGGACTTTTTGACCATGGTGCAAGTTCGCTCCGTCAGGCACATTTAAGGGATGAAAAGTATTTTTAATAATCCTTACTGCAAATTTCATAAAAAAATTATACAACAAATTTTTTTTATATTAAAATATATAAGATGATAGTTGCGGACACTCTTAGTTTTAAAAAAAATGACATTGAAAAACTTCTTTTGAATTTGGATCAAAACCCCTATACTCAAAAGAACAAAGACTTTCGCTATACTCTTTCTTTAATTTATGAATTAATTGAAGAAGAATTTTGCGATACTTATGACAATAAAAGTCAAATTTTACGCGCAACAGACATTATTTTAAAAGCAAAAGACAACCATGCCGAGATTTTTGTTACACCGCCTTATAATTTTGAATACTATCTAAAGTCAAAAGGCTCTCTGTACAAACTTAAAGCAGGTTATAAGAACATTGATAACGAAAATAAATACGGATATGACATCAGCCTTGATATGCTTTTTGAATATTTTACGGGAGTCGATGAAAGCCAAGAGCTGCCTGAAGATGTTACAGAAAATTATCGTTTTTATTTTAACCTTTTCCAATTTGTCAAAAAAACAGTTGAAAAGCTAAACTTTATACCTTCTATAAAGTTTAAAAAAGAAACATTTTCAGTAATTTGGGAGCCTTACTTTAAAAATAAAGACTATTTAAAATGCTACCAAAGCATGCTTGAAAATGACTTTTTAGACAGGGAAACAACCACAAAAATAATTGAGGGATATTTAAACTATTTAATTTTTAACTTTTTAAATGTTAAACATTATAAATTTAAAGACTTAAAGGCAGCAATTTACTTTACTAAAAATATCTCACACAAAAGAGCTTTCAAAGGCGAGGATTTAGGACTTGATATACAAAGCTGGCTTGATGAAATGTCACTTGGCACTTATGATATAATCCCCGTATTTAACATTGAAAAGCTTAATGACGAAAAATTCCTGATGAGAATTTTAGCTAAAGATAAGCTGAAAAATGAAATAATAGACCTTGATAGTCTTGATGAAATGCAAAAAACGCTCATTGAAAAGCAAATCAACTGGGCTACAAAATACATTGAGGACTTGGACGATGTTACTCTCGAACTTGATTTATCGGGAGTTTACAAGTTAATTACGCAAATTACATACTACCTTGCACAGGCAGGCATGGAGGTAAACTTGCCTGAGGGCATGGATAATGTTATTATCCCGCGTGCTTCGATTAATGCAAAAATTAAACAAAAAAGGCTTGATGATGTAAGGGAGCTTCTGCAAGGCGGCACAGGTTCTACCCTCAGTCTTGATGAGATTATGGACTTTTCAATCGAGGTTGCACTGGGTGAAAACGAAAAAATAAGTGCCGAAGAATTTCAAAAACTGGCAAAAGACACGAACGGGCTGATTAAATATAAAGATAAATATATTTTAATTGACAGGGATGAAACACAAAAACTCCTTGAAAGACTAAAGAAAAAGCCTGATTTTGTAATGAACAAAATGCAGCTTTTGCACCATGCTCTCTCAGGCAAAATTGATGAATATGACTTTGACTATGATGAGGCTTTTGCGCGCATTATATCTGACTTTACGCGCGTCGAGGATATAAGCTTGCCCAAAAATTTGACAGGCACATTGCGCCCTTATCAGGAAATAGGTTTCAGATGGCTATACACTAACGTTACCAAGGGTTTTGGCTGTGCAATAGCCGATGATATGGGTCTTGGTAAAACAATTCAGGTAATAAGTTTAATTTTAAAATTAAAAGAAGAAAATAAACTTAAAAAACCCGTCCTTGTTGTTTGCCCCACAACGCTTATGGGCAATTGGGAGCGCGAGCTTGAAACTTTTGCACCGTCTTTAAAAACTTTCATCTACCATGGGTTTGACAGAGCCTTTAACATTGACTGTGACGTAATTTTAACCACTTATGCAATACTTAGAATTGACCTTGAAGAATTTAAAAAATACAATTGGGATTTATTTGTAATTGATGAAGCCCAAAACATCAAAAACCCCTCTACAAGCCAAACTCAGGCAGTAAAAACACTAAAAGCGCAGATGAAAATTGCAATGACCGGTACTCCTGTTGAAAACCGTTTAAGCGAACTGTGGAGCATATTTGACTTTATTAACAAAGGTTATTTGGGCTCAATCAGCGACTTTAGCAAAAATTATTCCGTACCAATCGAAAGATTTAAAGAAACAACACGTGCACAAAAACTCAAAAAAGCAATTTCGCCTTTTATGTTAAGGCGCTTAAAAACAGACAAGTCAATTATTTCTGACCTGCCTGATAAAGTTGTCTTGGATGAATTTTGTTATTTAACAAAAGCTCAGGCTGCTCTTTATGAAAGAGTTTTAAACCAGTCCATGAACGACATTGCAAATTCAGGCGGCGGAATAAACAGGCGAGGGGCTATTTTCAAGCTTATAACATCCCTAAAACAAGTGTGTAATCATCCTTATCACTATTTAAAACATGGCGATATGAGTCAGGGAGCATCAGGAAAAACTCAAAAACTTGTTTCTATTTTACACAATATAATTTCAAACGATGAAAAAGCGCTTGTATTCACGCAATACAAGGAGATGGGCTCAATTCTTGAAAAAATCCTTGCGGATGAATTTAACTGTGACCCCTTGTTTTTCCATGGTTCACTGAATGTAAAACAAAGAGAGCAGATGATTAAAGAATTTAGCGACGATTTAAGCAAAAAAATAATGATACTGTCGCTAAAAGCGGGCGGTTTAGGGCTAAACTTAACATCAGCGTCAAATGTTATTCACTATGACTTATGGTGGAACCCTGCGGTTGAAGACCAAGCTACAGACAGAACTTACCGTATCGGACAGGACAAAAACGTTATGGTGCACAGGTTTATAACGCTTTCAACTTTTGAAGAAAAAATTGACAAAATTATAAAAGATAAACGTGAACTCGCCGACGCTGCAGTTTTTGCCGGAGAAAAGATAATTACGGAATTGAGCGACGATGAAATTTATGAAATATTCTCACTCGCATAAGGAGGAATATGCTTTTTAACTCAAGTGAATTTTTATTCTGCTTCTTACCAATTGTTACAATTGTATATTTTTTACTAAATAAATATAGGCTTTTAGACGGCGCGAAAATTTGGCTTATAGCAGCTTCGCTTTTTTCTATGCAAATCCAAAAATAATTACCTCACAATTTAACTCATACATCATTTTACTATGCAGCTCTGTTGGTTTTAACTATGCACTGGGAAGTGCGATTTCAAATACAAAATATAAAACAAAAATTACAAAACGTACGCTTTTAATTTTTGGTATAACGGCAAACCTGTTAAGTATAGGTTATTTTAAATATTACAACTTTTTTATAGATAACCTGAACGCAATTTTTAATACCGAGATAAGTACTTTAAATATAATCCTCCCTCTTGGTATAAGTTTTTTCACGTTCCAACAAATTGCTTACCTTATAGACAGTTACCACGGGAAAACAAAAGACTATGATTTTTTAAATTACGCCCTTTTTGTTGTATTTTTTCCACAACTTATAGCAGGTCCTATTGTAAGACACCAAGAAATAATTCCACAATTTCACAAACTAAGAACTAAGTTTTTTAATTGGAAAAATTTTACAGAAGGGCTTTAT
>DVJQ01000006.1 GCA_018716625.1 Candidatus Galligastranaerophilus intestinavium
AGTGCAAGACCTGATTCAATGGCATTGTCAATTTTTTCTTTCGCTTCTTCTTTTGTTTTGCAAAAATCGCCTGCAATAAGTGTTTTTGCGGCTATTTCAAGAGTTACGTCATAGAGGTCTTTTTGATAATTACCTTTTAAAAATTCAATACTTTCAATAATTTCAAGGCTGTTGCCGATGTGCGTACCCAAAGGCTGCTCCATAGAGCTTATTATGGCGGATATTTTTCTGCCCAAAAGTGCGCCTGTTTCTATCATAAGTCTGGCAAGTTCACAGGCTTCTTCTTTTGTTTTAATAAACGCACCCGAGCCGTATTTAACATCCAGAACTATTGAATTTGCCCCGCTTGCAATTTTTTTGGATACAACAGAAGCGCAAATTAAAGACTTGTTATCAACCGTTGCCGTTACATCTCTCAGCGCATATATTTTGCCGTCAGCAGGGGTTAAATTCGGACTTTGAGAGGATATTGCTGCGTTTATGTCTTTAATTTGTTTCATAAACTCATCTTTTGACATTTCGCATTTAAAATTTGGTATAGATTCAAGCTTGTCAACCGTTCCGCCTGTATAGCCAAGCCCTCTGCCCGATAATTTTGCACAAGTTACCCCAAGGCTTGCTAAAAGCGGGATTAAAACAATTGTTACTTTGTCACCTACGCCGCCTGTCGAGTGTTTGTCCGCAACAAAATTACTGATATGTGAAAAATCCAACACTTCACCCGAGTCTACAAAAGCCTGTGTCATCCATGCGGTTTCTTCTTTATCAAGTCCGCAAAAACATACTGCCATAAGCCAAGCAGACATTTGATAGTCCTCAACTTCGCCTTTTGTGTAGCCGTTAACCAAAAAGTAAATTTCTTCTTTTGTATGTTTTTTGCCTTCTTTTTTCTTTTGTATTAAATCAACAGTTCTCATTTTTACTCCTATTTGTGGTAAGGTTCGTTGTTTAGAATTTTGTGTGCTCTGTAAATTTGTTCTATGAGTATAAAAGTTGCCTCTTGATGGAGGAATGTCAGCTTTGACATTGAAAATTTAAAGTCTGATAAATCTCTTACTTCTTTGCTGAGTCCTTCTGCGCCGCCTATTAAAAACAGTATTTCGTTGGCTTCGCCCGATGTTTCTATTTCTCTTAATTTACGGGCAAATTCTATGCTTGATAACATTTTGCCCTCTATTTCAAGCGTGATAATGTATGCCCCTGATTTGTTTTTTAAAAATTCGAAAATGTCTGAAACTTCAAGAACCTCTACTTTGTTGAGGAGTCTTTTTTTAAATTCTTCAACACCTGATTTGAAGTAGGGTTCTTTAATTTTGCCTTCAAGAATAATTTTTATATTCATTAAACTATTTCTTTGTAGCTTTCGGGATTATTTAAAAGATCGTAGTTTATTTCATTTTCGTTATCGGCAATTATTGCCGCAACAACAGCGTCAGATGCTACGTTAACCGTTGAGCGTAACATATCTGCAAGTCTTTCAAGCGCAAAGAGGAATGAGAAACCGACAACAAGCTGATCCGGAGTTAAGCCGATACCGTTTAAAACAAGCGCTATTGTTATAAGGCCTGCCCCCGGGATACCTGCCGAGGTTGAGGAGGCTATCATTGCCAGTACTGCAATTTGAACTACAAGTCCCAACGTAAGGTCAATGCCGTACGCTTGGGTTAAAAATATCACAGCAACGGTTTGTACAAGTGCTGTTCCGTCCATATTGAGAGTTGCACCCAAAGGAAGGACAAAAGAACAAATTTTGTTTGAAATACCGCGTTTTTCACAACACGTAATAGTCAAAGGCAGGGTTGCAGAGCTTGAAGCTGTACCAAATGCAACCATAATCGCTTCTGTTATTGCTGTATAGAGTTTTCCAACCGGAACTTTTGAAAATATTTTCATTAACATCGGATAAACAATAAAGAATTGAATTGCAAGCCCTAAGCATATTACAAGGAAATATTTCCAAACTTCGGCAAACATATCCATACCGAAACTTGCAACAGAACTTGCAGTCAGTGCAAAAACACCGGGGGCTGCAAGATACATAATCCAATCCGTTACTTTCATTGTTGCGGCAAAAACACTTTCAAAGAAAGAAACTACAGGGCGATTTATTTCACCGACTTTTGCAAGTGCTATTGCAAAAGTAAGAACAAAAATGATAATAGGTATCATATTGCCGTTTGCAAGTGAATTAAAAGGATTTGACGGAATCATACCCAAAATCATGCCCGACATATTTGCTTTTTGTTCTGCTATTGCACCTGCAACAAAACCTTGCATTTGTTGCGCAACATCGGGATTAATAAAGTTTTGTGCGCCTAAACCCGGTTTAAAAATAAGTGCAAGAACAGCGCCTATTGTGACTGCGGCAAGTGTAATGATAAAGTAATAAAAAATCATTTTTTTGCCGAATTTTGCAAGCTGTTTGTTGTCGCCAATATTTGAAACACCGATTATAATCGCACTTATTACAAGCGGTATTACAACCATCTGTATTATATTAATAAAGCCTTGTCCTATAAAATTTAAAACTTTATTAATTGTCGGGTAGCTTGAGGATGGGAATAAAATTCCGACTAATATGCCTGCAATTAGTCCGAAGAATATATGCCAATTTCTTTTTATACCTAAAAGTATAGCTATTAAAATCTGCATGTGTATTCCCATATCAAAATATTCCTTATCCGCTAGTTTAATTATTAAATTAATCTTACAACTATTTTGAAACTCTGACAAGTTATTTTAGGCTCTTGGGCGTATTTTTGACTGCTTGTATAAAAAATTCAACCTTTTGGATGATTTATGTGAGTTTTAAATAAAGCAAAATTCATGTAACCCGTTAAATTATTTGTATATTTTAAGTAACCCAAAGGAACATTATGTTCATGCAAAAAACACCGCACAATTCTCATGCAGATTCAAACGCAAATGTAAGCAACTCTATGCGGCTTGCCCAAGCTGCGCACCAAAGATATCTTTTGCATCTGTCCGGTGAGGATTTAACCGCGGCAATAAATTATTATATTGAAGCCCTGAAAACAAATCCTGATACTCCAAGCGCTTACTTTAGGCTTGCAAGTTTGTTGCACGACAATGGGCAGATTGGTATCGAATCTGCAGTAGAACAGTGTAGAAAAGCGGTTGATATTGACCCTAAAAATCCAAATGCACATATGTATTTGGGTTATTTCTTATCTTTAAAGGGTGAATTTGAAGAGGCAAAAGAACAGTTTAAAACTGCTATTAAATTAAAGCCCCTAAAATCATCCAGAACAAGGTTGGTTTTGGCATTGACCCTTTTAGAGAACTCAAAAAATAAAAAATCATCATTGATTGATTTTTCTTCAGCTCTCTACTACATTTTCTCAGGTTCAATGTTGTTTTTGTTTGACAGTGCAAATATCAAGATGTTTTGCAAAAATATCTTAGACGACATAAGTTTTATTAAATATCGAGCTTTTGGCGAAATTTTAGAAAAAACAAATCAAGATAAAAGTGCTTACAATTTATATGCAGATGCGCTTGATAAGACAAAAAATAAATCAATTTTTTATGAGAAAATGGCAAATATTGCCAAAAAGAAAAAACGCTATGATGTTGCGCTTGAGTGTTACAGAAATTCTGTTGCGCTGAGTGCGGCAAATCCTATGTCTATAGTAAGCGCTATTGAATTTATAGAGGAATTTTATCCTGATAAAACAGATGAACTTATCGACCTTTATACTGTTTTAATCGGGCAAAATCCACACATGCCCCGTTGTTATTACGAACTTGGTCATTTGTATCTTAAAAAGGAAGATAAAATTAACGCGGTTAATGCATTTAAACTGGCACTTAAATATGACGCGGAAAACCCTTTTTATTTAAACTCTTTGGCTTATGCTTATGTTCAACTTGAGCAGTATGACGGCGCAATTGAACTGTATAGAAAGGCATTAAGTATTAATCCTGATAATGAATGGTCAGCAGTGGTTGCCCAAGCGCTAGCAGCTATTTATCATCAAATAAAAGGAAATTCAGACGCTGCAATTTCGGTTCTTGAAAATGCGCTGTTGTTAACAAAAAATAAATCTTCCATTTATCAGGCAATTGCTGATATTTACTATGATATAGAGGATTTAGACAGAGCAATTGAGTATTATAACTACTCGCTTGATAATGATTGCGAAAACCCTAAGGCATATTCTCGCCTTGCTATGGCATATTGGGAAAAAGACTATATAGAAAAAGCTATAGTATACTATTCAAAAGCGATAGATTTAGATCCTGAATATGATATTGCATATAATAATTTAGGTGTAATATTTTTGGATGGTTTGGGTGATGCAAAGCGCGCATTATCATACTTTGAAAATGCAATAGACATCAACCCTAATTATGTACTTGCACACTTTAACACTGCCAGAGCATACCAGATGTTGGGACAGAAAATTGATGCTGCAAAAAAATACCAGACAGCACTAAATCTTAATAAAATTAACCCTGAAGTAGATTCGCAAATGATTGAAGATATGCTTTATAAGCTTTTTGAAGCATAAATTGCCATATGAAACAAAAAATTTTTGAATTTTTTAAAAACACCACAGTTAGAATAATAAGCTTAATGTTGTTTATGCTTTTTTTGCTAAGCATATTCTTGTTTTATGATGTTTATGTTTATCAGGTAAAAAAGTGCGTCGGATTTTATTGGGTATATAGAGGGGATAAATATTACAAGAAAAATAAAACTCAACATGCCATAGATTGTTACAAAAAGGCTTTAACTTATTACCCTGAACACTACAGGGCAAGGTATAACCTTGCAAATATCTATGTTGTATATGAGGATTATTACAGTGCACTTGAACAATATTCAAAGGCTCTTGAGATAAAGCCGGATTTTATGATTGCACGTATTGATTATGCTCTTGTTCTCTCAAGTGCTGCTTTTAACCATGATAAAGCAATTTCCGAGTATAAAAAAGCAATTGAAAAAAAACCCAAATGGATATACATCCCCTTTTTTATAAACAACAGAAAAACTTATAACTACAACAGTGCTGTTGCATATTATAATATGGGGCTTGCATATCGTGCAAAATCACTTTTGGTGGGTGAGAATAAATTTAGTGCAAGAGAATATTTAAGGCTTTCTGTTGAAGCATATAAAAAAGCGCTTAAAAATCTGAAAAATTATGAGATTTATTATAATTTAGCACTAACTCATCAACTTTTGAAGAATAATAAGGATGCGGGTAGAAACTACTGTAGAGCAATTGAGCTTGAGCCGTTAAGATACGAGGCACACTATAACCTTGCAATTTTGCTTCGCGATATGAAAATGTACAGGGATTCTGTGGAGGAATTTAAAAAAGCAGGATTAATACTTGATATTGATGGCGATAATATAAAAACACGCTATATTTACGATGTGCTCTCGGGTGTAACTCAAAAAATGGTTTTGAGTGGTGATTATGACTATCTTGCCGATAAAGACGAGAGCGGTAAACAAAGTTCTTATGAGGACGATTTAACATATAATGGCGGAAAACTTGCAATATCAAGTAAATTTGACCGCTCTGTATCTAAAAGCTACAGCACTTGTGCTGCAAAAGAATTTTTTGAAAGCGAGGATGATAAGTAATTATGGATTATAAAACATTTTATAATTTTATGTATAAACTAACTTGTGCTTTTGAAAAATCTTGTGGCAGGACTGATTTTATATCGGGTCTTGAGGCGGCATTTGCAAAAATTTTGCGTATCGATTGTGTAAAAATATATTTGCTGGATGATTTTTCATACGTTTTAAAAGACTTTGAAAAGCCTTGGGAAAACCTTGCTGATAATGAACAAAACCAAAAAATACAAAAGGTTTTAAATTCTTTTGTGGGGTCAAAAGACTCTGCTAAATGTGATAAAGATGTTATTTATATGCCAGTTTATGAGAATACAAAAATTGTCGGACTCTTAGAGATTGCGCTGGAGAGAGAAATTGAAACAGATAACGAGTTTTTTGAGATTGCCCCTCTTGTACAAAGGCAAATTTCTTACGCTGTTTTAAATTTTAAATCAGGCGAAAAAATGAAGCTTAACACAAAGTTTTATAAAACCATAAGAAACATTGCAAAAATCATTGAAACCCAATATGAGCTGAGCTATATCTTGCCTATTTTGGGAGAGATGATAGACAGCTTTATATGCGAACATCTGATTTATATTTTTATAAAAAATAAAAATAAAAAAGAATTTAAGCTTGTTTGGCCCGCAAATATTAAAGATACCAAGATTTATGAGTATTTGGAGCAGCTAAATTCAAAATCTAATGTTATGCTGCAAAGAGATGGAAAAGTCGGGATTTTCCCCCTTGTAAACGAACAAAAGTTGCTTGGAGCTGTAGTTGCTTACAACCCTTTTGATAAATTAAATGAAAATGAAATAAATTATTTGGATGAAATTTCAAAACAGGCGTCAATCACTATTGAGAGAGCCCTTGAGTATATGAAAATTTTAAAAGATGCAACTTTGGACGCTCTTACAGGGCTTAATAACCGACACCAGTTTGCACTCAGATTAAGAGAAGAAACTG
This sequence comes from Candidatus Galligastranaerophilus intestinavium, assembly GCA_018716625.1. Classification (GTDB taxonomy): domain Bacteria; phylum Cyanobacteriota; class Vampirovibrionia; order Gastranaerophilales; family Gastranaerophilaceae; genus Galligastranaerophilus; species Galligastranaerophilus intestinavium. The sequence continues at coordinate 6,566 of DVJQ01000006.1, forward strand.
CAAGCGCAAAAAGGCAAAATGCTCCTTTATGCTGCATTATGACAGATATTGATTTTTTCAAAAAGGTAAATGACACATACGGACATGCAGTAGGTGATTGTGTTTTGAAAAATGTTGCAAAAACAATTAAAAAGGAATTGCGCGAAAATGATATACCTTCACGCTACGGCGGGGAAGAGTTTGCAATACTTTTGCCCTACACTACGCTTGATGAGGCCACTCTTGTGGCCCAAAGGCTAAGGCGTGCTATTGAAAAGAAAAAAATTAATATAGAAGAATATAATATCCAAGGTGTTAGCCAGCTTTCCGTTACAATTTCCGTTGGAGTGAGTGCTTATGATAAAACAATGAAAGAACCGCAGCTGCTCTACCAAAATGCCGATAAAGCATTGTATGAGGCAAAAGAAAGCGGCAGAAATAAGGTTGTTGTATTTTCGTAAGCTTGCAAAGTGCTTGCTAACCAATGCGCCGTTAACAAAATGTAACAATATAATTTATATGTATTAAAAAATAACGCTAAAACTGATATCCCTGAAAAGCCACTCGGGTATCGGTTTTAATTTTTTTTGTTTTTTATTTGTTAAGATTTGTAAAAAAAATAATAAAAAAGTAACTTTGGAAAATACATTAAAGTTATTTTTAATAATTATATTACAATTTTAATTGTAATTATATAAGGCTAGGTAATAATGTTTGTAAAGATGTTACGGGAGTCTTTCGTGAAAAAGACAGTTGTAGTAAAATACCATGGTAAGTTTTATTACATTAATAAAGCCAGACTGAACAGTACTTTAAATAAAATGGGTATGCGCGCAAGGTTTGATTTTGTTAATGAAAATATCAAAGATTATTTATTGAAAAATAAACTCTTGTATACAGAGTTTTTGGAGTTTATTAGTGATTTTTGCGAAACGGGCGAATAGTTTTGCAATTCTGTAAATCAATTGGCTGATAATTCCGTATTATCGGTTGTTTTTTATAAGTTTGAGAAACTGTATTTAAAAATGTATACAAGTGCAGCCTGGGCTCTTGTTATAAAATGAAATGTCGATTTCGTATATTAAGTTTTGTTTCAAAAATTTTATACATGATGTTCAAAAACTACTTTTTGAATATAATGGTAGGGCAAAATCAAATAGTACTTTTGGATTATTTTTTAATTTAGAATGATTTGAAAATGTCTTTGTGCTAAGATTTTGCATGTATGGTAGTAAGTATTAAAGGATCTAAAAAATGGCTTTACCAAATGTCGCATATTTCTCAATGGAAATAGCATTAGACCAGTCATTAGCAACTTATTCGGGTGGTTTAGGCTTTTTGGCAGGCGCTCATATGCAATCTGCCGGTTATTTGCAAATGCCAATGGTTGGCGTAACGATGTTGTGGTCATTCGGTTATTATGACCAACGTATTAACGAAAACGGAGAAGTTGAAGTTGCTTATATTAGAAAGCACTATGACTTTTTAACAGACTTAAACGTATATACTACGGTAAGAGTATTCAATGAAGATGTAAAAGTTAAGGCATACAGAGTTGAAGGCGACCTTTTCGGTTCTTGCCCCGTTTATCTTTTGACAACGGATATTGATGGAAACTCTGAATGGGCAAGAAGAATTTCTCACAAACTATATGACGGTGATGAAAAAGTACGTATCGCTCAAGAAACAATTCTTGGTGTCGGCGGCGTAAGAATTCTTCAAGAAGTAGGCTATCCGTTTGATGTTATTCACATGAACGAAGGTCATGCGCTTCCCGCTGCATTTGAACTTTTAAGACAGTACAACGGTGACTTGAATGCTGTTAAAAAGAAAACAGTATTTACAACTCACACACCTGTTGCTGCAGGTAACGAAGTTCACTGGGTTGACACTCTTATGGAAGGCGGCTTCTTTGCAGGATGTTCTCGCGAAAGAGCAATTGAACTTGGCGGTGAAAACTTCTCGCTCACAGTTGCTGCACTTAGAATGTCCAGAGTAGCAAACGCTGTTTCTCAGCTCCATGGTTTGGTTGCAAACAAGATGTGGGATTGGGTTCAAGGCAGATGTCCTATCCGCGCTATTACAAACGCGGTTAACCAGCACTACTGGCAAGATCCAAGGTTTGCCTCCGCTGAATCTTTCCAAGAATTGTTGGACGCTAAAAAAGAAATGAAAAAGGACTTGTTCCAATATATTTCAGATACTCAAGGTAAGAGATTTGACCCCAACGTATTAACTATCACTTGGGCAAGAAGATTTGCGGATTACAAACGTGCATGGCTTATTTTGATGGATAAACCGCGTATTGAAAAACTTTTGAACGAAAATAAAGTTCAATTGATTTTTGCAGGTAAATTCCACCCTGATGACGCTATGGGCAAAGAAATGTTCAACAAAATCCTTAAAGAATCTTACAATATGAAAAATATTGTAGTACTTCCCGGATATGAACTTGCATTGTCAGCAAAACTTAAAAAAGGTTCTGATATCTGGTTGAATACTCCGCTAAGACCTTTTGAAGCTTCAGGTACTTCAGGTATGTCCGCTAACTTAAACGGTGCATTGCACTTCTCAACTTATGACGGTTGGACAGTTGAAGGTACATTCCCCGGAATCAACGGTTACACTGTTGAATACCCCGGCTTAGACGATGATATTCCTTGGGAAGAAAGACACTGGAAAGACCACCAATGTGTTATGAACACGTTAGAAAATGAAATCATTCCTACTTACTACAATAATCCTGATGAGTGGGCAAGATTAATGCGTCAAGCAAAAAGAACTGCAGAAGCATATTTCAATTCTGACCGCATGGTTATCGAATACTATAACCGCGTATATAAACCCATTGCTCACGGCGGTTCTCAAGCAGGTCAAGACGACGATAAATCGGATGCAAAAATTGCGGAAAATCCGAACCTTGATGCTTGGACATTCTCTAACATAAAATAGTCTGAAAATTTCATAAAATGGCGAGCAGGGCAAAAACTCTGTTCGCTATTTTTGTTTATGATAAAATTTTCTTATAAAGTAATAAGTTTGGAGAAAAAGATGGAAACTACTAATAACTCTACAATCTCTAGCATTAGAGAGAACAGAATTCAAAAACTTAACGATTTAACTGATAAGGGTATTAATCCATATCCTTATTCTTATGATAAAAATATAAGTGCTGCAGAATTGCAAAAAAAGTATAAAGATTTAGCAGCAGGTGAAGAAACAACAGATAGCTACAATGTTGCAGGTCGTATCATGGCAATACGTAATACAGGAATGTTCATTGACCTTATGGACCCTTCGGGCAAAATTCAGATTTTTTCTCATAAGGAAAATTTAGACCCTGATAAAATGGCAATAATCAAAATGCTTGATGTTGGTGATATTGTCGGTTTTTCAGGAGATGTCAGAAGAACTCCCAGAGGCGAGCTGAGTATAAAAGCTAAAGATGTTAAGTTGCTTTCAAAATCACTTCTTCCGCTGCCTGAAAAGTTCCATGGGCTTACAGATGTGGAAATACGCTATCGTCAACGTTATGTTGATATGATTATGAATCCTGAAGTGCGCGATACCTTTAGAAAGCGCTCCTTGATAATCCAAAAAATAAGAGAATACTTGTGTAACCAAGGTTTTTTGGAAGTTGAAACGCCTATGTTGCACACCCAAGCGGGCGGTGCAAGTGCAAGACCGTTTGAAACATACCACAACGCCCTTGATATGCATATGTATTTAAGGATTGCGCCCGAATTGCACTTAAAAAGGCTCCTTGTGGGTGGTGTGAGTGAAAAGATTTTTGAAATGAACAGAAATTTCAGAAACGAAGGTATAGATACGCGCCACAACCCTGAATTTACCATGATAGAGCTTTATCAAGCTTACGTTGATTACAATGATATGATGGTGCTTCTTGAAAATATGGTTTCAAGTGTTGCAAAAGAAGTTTTAGGTACTATGGTTATTGAATACCAAGGTAAGAAAATTGACCTTACCCCGCCTTGGGATAGAAAAACAATGCTCGGCGCAATAAAAGAGTTCACAGGCATTGATTTTAATGAATACTTAACGGTAGATGAAGCTGCAAAGCAGGCTGAAAAATTAGGTATTGAAGTAGAAGAAAACGACAGCTGGGGCAAGATTTTAGATAAAGTCTTTGAAGTACATGTTGAACCTAAGCTTGTGCAGCCTACTCACATTATTGACTATCCGCGCGACATTTCTCCTCTTGCAAAAGTCCACAGAGATAACCCGCGCCTGACCGAGCGTTTTGAAACTCGTATCAACGGTTGGGAAATTTCAAATGCTTTTTCAGAGTTAACCGATCCCATAGATCAAAGAAACAGATTTGAAGCTCAAGCAAGAGAAAAAGCAATGGGTGATGAAGAGGCTTGTGACATTGATGAGGACTTTATTTGCGCATTAGAATATGGTATGCCGCCTGCAGGAGGCATGGGCATGGGCATAGACCGTTTGGTTATGCTGTTGACGGATTCTCCCTCAATTCGCGATGTCATAGCTTTTCCTACAATGCGTCCAAGGGCTTAGATTAATATTTCTTAATAATTGCGGTTAATATTTTGCATTAACCGCAACTTTTTTGTTTCAATGGTTTTATAAGAGCATAACTAGGTTAGGTTAAATATGACTCAAATGATTCCCGTAAATAATAATCCGTTTTCAGCATTTGATGTGCCCCAGTTTGCAAAGCAGGCTGTTGCACCACTTAATTTAAGTCATGCTCAAAAACCTGACAGTGTAGAGATAAAAAGTGCACAACCTCAAAATAATTCTGATGTCGGGCAAAGCAAAAGCAAAAATTCTTTCATAAATAAAATAAAAAATATTAATCCTAAAATTTTAGCTTTTGGGGCGGCAGTTGCTGCAGTAGCTTTGGGTGCTACCGCTTTTGCAGTTAAAAGAAAAAAAACTAATGCAACAGATGCTGCGCGCACACTTGCAAGTCTTGCTAAAAATACTAATGACATTCAGGTCGGTCTGGCAGGTTCTTCGGCTGCTGTTGCAAAATCGGCTGAAAATGTTCTTGTGGATGTAACAGAGGACATAAAAGACGCTGCAGCTGATGTTGCAGCTAAAGCAGCAAGCGAGAAAAAATCAGGCGGAGAGGCGAACCTTGTGTTAGCTGCGTTTGGCATTGGGCTTTTTGCACGCGCTTTTAGGGAATTTAGGGAAAGTGATGATATAAAAGCAATAGAACTTAAAAAGCAGCTGCTTGAGAGCGAACCTTATATAAAACGGGTTGAAATACCTTACATAACAAGGGAAGCGCAAGAGAGCTACAATAGTTTTGCAAACGAAGTTGCAGACATTCTTGAAGTGACAAAAAAACCCTATAGTACAATGAAGCAGTTATATATAAGTTCGCTAAAAACTTATGAAAATTTGAAAGATGGCAGCTATAGTGAATTTTATGACAACTCTGACGTTAAAAAACGTGAAGTTACAAGAGATGAAAGCGGCTCAACCACTTTAAAAAACTTTGGTAAAGATGGCAAATTGTTCAGTGTTGTTCATTTTTCAAACAAGGGTACACCGCGCGATATAATTTTGTATAAAGATGAAAAAATGAGGGCAAAAGCAGAGTACAAAACATCTATTGATACCGACAGCCCTTATATTTCAAGACTTTTTGTTTATGCAAACAGCTCTGGTCTGGCACATACCGTATCATATGATGAAAACTCAAATCCCAAGTCTTATCTTGCAAGAACTCAGTTTGGTAAATTTTTAAAGTGCTATAACATTAACGGCGCAACAGGTGAGCTAAAAAGTGTATTTTTGCCCGCAAGCGGCAGTGGCGGCAAATGTGCTAAAAAATATTTTTATAAACCCGATGGCGAATTGGATAAGGTTGTAATTATGCCTTCAAATGATTTGCCGCTCAGAAGTTATAACTATGAGGACGGTGTGCTTATGGGGTTAGATTTGTTTAACAGTGAAAATGAAGCGCCGATACTTCATGTGCCGTTTGAAAAACTCAATCAGTCGGAATTTATTGAAAAATAAACTTCTCTCAGTCGTTTTTTGCTGATGTGGGTGTAGAGCTGTGTTGTTACAATGCTTGAGTGTCCGAGCAGTTCTTGCACAACCCTTAAATCCGCGCCGTTTTCAAGTAAATGTGTTGCAAACGAGTGTCTAATAGTGTGCGGAGAGATGTCTTTTTGAATTTTTTTACCTAAATTGTGAATAAAGGTGTAGACATATTGTCTTGTAATTTTCTTGCCGTTCGGCTTTAAAAATACGTATTTTTGATTTTTTTTGCCATCAGGGGTAGTAAGTATTATTATTTCTCTTTCCTTATAATACGTTTTAAGGGCAGTTCTTGCCTTTGTTCCAACAGGGACAATGCGCTCTTTTGAGCCTTTGCCCATTGTTCTTATAATCCCTGCTTTTAAGTCCGTATTTTTAAACTCAAGATTTACAAGTTCGCTAACCCTTAAGCCTGTCGCGTAAAAAAGCTCAAAAAGTGCTTTTTGCATTACATCAAGGTGTGTTGCAAGCAATTTTTCAATTTCTTGCATGCTAATAACTCTTGGGAGTTTTTTTGTAATTTTAGGGCTTGAAAGTGCAAGAGCAGGGTTTTTCTTGAGTTTTTCACTAACACATAAATACCTGAAAAAACCTTTAATTGAGGCTATTTTTCTTACTATACTTGTGGGACTTATCCCGCAGGAGGCAAGGTGTCTATTGTAAGTACTTATATGAGTTCTTTTTACACAAGCAATATCATTTATTCCAAAGTTGCTTGAAATGTATTCCAAAAAAGAAAAAATATCGTGCCCGTATGCTTCTATAGTATTTTTTGAAAGTGCGCGTTCAAATTCCAAATAATTTAAATAGTCTGAAACTAATTCCGTAAGCATACGGTAATTTTAGCATTTTTTGCATAAAAAAGCCTCCTTTTAATTAAGGAGGCTTTTTTATTTTATGTTTTATTTATAGTCTGTTTTTAGGGTTTAAGAACTCCGGTATATCAAGCAAGCTGCTTGCTGCTGCTTCGTGATTTTGGGAGTCTTGAGATGTCGATGTTGAAGAAGGTGTCGAGCCAAGATTACCAAAATTTAACGCTCCTGAACCTGTTCCGCCAAAGAAACTTGCAGCTGATAGTTTCAAGTCGTCTTTAGTGTTTACCGTATCTCCGTTTTTGAGTTCAAAACCTGTAGCGATTATTGTTATCATAATTTCGCCTTGAATTCTGTCATCTATTACAGAACCAAAGATAACTTCCGCATCATCCGATACGGCATCATGAATAACGCTTGCAGCTTCATTTACTTCATGAAGCGTCATATCCGGTCCGCCTGTTACGTTCATTATGATACCTGTTGCGCCATTAATTGATGTTTCAAGAAGTTTAGAGTTGATAGCAAGTTTAGCAGCTTCCATTGCCCTGCCTTCGCCTGAAGATTTACCGATACCCATAAGAGCAGAACCGGAAGATTGCATAATTGTCTTAACATCGGCAAAGTCAACGTTAATTAAGCCGGGAACGGTTATGATATCTGAAATACCTTGAACACCGCAAAGCAGAACTTCGTCAACAACGCTGAACGCATCGCGCATTGTTGTTCTTCTCTCAACAACTTCAATTAATTTGTCGTTTGGTATAACAATTAAAGCGTCAACATTTTCTTTTAATTTTTCTAAACCTTGAAGCGCTTGTGTCATACGGCGTTTACCTTCGAATTGGAAGGGTTTTGTAACAACACCGATTGTAAGAGCGCCAAGTTCTTTAGCTATTTTTGCAACAACAGGAGCAGCACCTGTGCCTGTTCCGCCGCCCATACCGGCAGTTACAAAGACCATATCAGAACCATCCAGTGCAACAAGTAAATCTTCTCTTGATTCTTCGGCAGCCTTTTCGCCTATTGAAGGGTTGCCGCCAGCACCAAGACCTGCTGTCAGTTTTGCGCCGAGCTGTATTTTTTTAGAGGCTGATGACATTTCAAGAACCTGAGCATCTGTGTTCATTGCCCAAAACTCAACGCCCGATAGCCCTGCTTTAATCATTCGGTTAACTGCGTTGCCGCCGCCGCCGCCAACGCCTATAACTTTTATATTAGCCTGCGAAGCATATCTGCTGTAGTCAGATGCTTGTCTGTCGTAATTGTCTAATTTAAACTTTTCCACTTAAATGGCCCCCATTATTTTTTCATTTTAATTTTACTATATTTTAAAAGCGTTTATATGTAAAGCTTTCCTGATGAAATTATCACTCAAAATTAACATAAATTCAATTAAACTTTACACAATTTTAATTTTGCCATTTTTTAAAGTTTTTGAGTTAAATTATTTTTCTTAATATTTTGCAATATTATAAAATTTTATTTTGGTTTTATTGTATATTTTAAAATTATGGAAGAAAAAATTTTTGTAGCGGGTCACAGAGGTTTAGTAGGCGGAGCAATTTTAAGAGAGCTCAAGAGAAAAGGGTATAAAAACTTTGCCCTAAGGACGCATAGCGAGCTTGACTTAGAGGATGCAAACGCTGTTGAGGATTTTTTTGAGAGCGAAAAACCCGACTGGGTATTTTTGGCAGCGGCAAAAGTCGGGGGAATATATGCAAACAATACTTACCCCGTTGATTTTTTGCTGAAAAACTTAAAGATTCAGAACAATATTTTTGAGAGCTCCTTTAAGCATAAGGTTAAAAAGTTTATGTTTTTGGGTTCATCTTGTATTTATCCAAAAAACGCTCCTCAGCCTATTAAAGAGGAATATTTACTCTCATCTAAACTTGAGCCTACAAATGAGCCATATGCTCTTGCAAAAATTTGCGGGATAAAACTTGCAAATGCTTACAACAGGCAATTCGGCACAGATTATATTTCTGTTATGCCTTGTAATTTGTATGGAATTGGCGATAATTACCATAGCGAAAACGCCCATGTTGTGCCTATGCTTATAAGAAGATTTCATGAGGCAAAAGTGCGCGGGGATAAAACCGTTACCGCTTGGGGTACAGGCACACCATTAAGAGAATTTTTATTCTCTGACGACCTTGCATCTGCCTGTGTTTATTTGATGGAAAATAAAAATGCGAATGAGATTGGTGAATTCATAAACATCGGCTCAGGCAAGGAAAGAACAATTAAAGAAATTGTTGAACTTGTTAAAAAAACCGTAGGGTTTGAGGGTGATGTTGTTTGGGATAAAACAAAACCTGACGGCACGCCAAGGAAACTTATGGATGTTTCAAGAATTAAATCTCTCGGTTGGGCTCCTAAAGTAGAACTTGAACAAGGGCTTGAAATTGCATATAAAGATTTTTTGGAAAGATATGCAAATTAAGATTTTATAAATTCCTTTGACTATTTAAAAAAAACATTGCATAATAAGCTCATTATTTGTTGCTACATTTAAAAAAAGGAGTGAAGGCAATGTGTTACATACCGGAGCATGGAAAAACCCTCAGTAAGGAAGAAATCAAGAAGATTATTTGTGAAAATGATATTCACTTAATCAGGCTGCAGTTTGTTGATATTAACGGTAATGTCAAAAATCTTTGCGTTCCGTCATCACAAATAGACAAAGTTTTAAATAATGAATGTATGCTGGATGGCTCGTCCATTAAGGGTTTTAGAAGTATCGAAACTTCTGATATGTATTTTTATCCGGATCTTGCAACTTTCGCGGTGCTGCCTTGGAAAGATGCCGGAAGCAGCAATGTGGCAAGAATTATCTGCGATATTCACAACGCAGACGGTACACCTTTTGAAGGCTGCCCGAGGTGTAACTTAAAAAGGGTTGTAAAAGAAGCTTTTGAAATGGGTTATACCCTTAACGCCGGCCCTGAGGCAGAGTTCTTTTTGTTTAAAAAAGATGAACATGGTAAAGCAACTCTTGAAACTCATGATGAAGGATGTTATTACGATGTTGCCCCAAATGATAAAGGTGAGGCTATAAGGGCGCAAATGGTTGATGCGCTTCAAAAAATGGGCTTTGAAATAGAAGCAAGCCACCATGAAGTTGCACAAGGTCAACATGAAATCGACTTTAAATATGCAGATGCCATTACAACTGCCGATAATGTAGTAACCTTTAAATATGTTGTAAAAGCTATTGCAGATAAATACAATCTGCACGCTACTTTTATGCCAAAGCCTATATTTGGCATAAACGGTTCGGGCATGCACTGTAACGTTTCATTATTTAAAGACGGAAAAAATGCTTTTTATGATGAAAATGCGCCGTATCAGTTGTCAAATGAAGCAATATATACAATAGGTTCTTTTCTAAAACATGTTCAAGAATTTACCGCTGTGTGCAATCCGCTTGTTAACAGCTACAAAAGGCTTGTTCCGGGGTATGAGGCACCTGTATATTTGGCGTGGTCTTTGGCAAACCGCTCGGCACTTATAAGAGTTCCTGCAAAACGCGGAAATGCTACTCGTATAGAGCTTCGCTCTCCTGACCCTACCTGCAACCCTTATCTTGTTTTTGCAGTTCTTCTGACAGCTGCGCTCGAAGGTATTAAGAATAAAATTGAGCCTCCAAAGCAAAGAGAAGAAAATATTTACGAGATGAGCGAAGCCCAAAAGAAAGAAAAAGGTATTTTGTCTTTGCCGGGCAGCTTAAATGAAGCGCTTTATTTGATGAAAGAGTCCGCACTTGTTAAAAAGGCTCTTGGAGAGCATATATTTAATGAATTTCTTTCATCAAAAGAAAAAGAATGGGACAACTACCGTATTCGCGTGACAGATTGGGAATTGAAACATTATATGTAATAAAAACCCCGCTCTGTGCGGGGTTTTTTAATATCTATTTCAGAGCGTCCGCACCTGATACAACTTCGTTTAACTCTTGCGTAATTTGTGCTTGGCGTGCCTTGTTGTAGTCTATCGTAAGAACTCTTATCATCTCTTGGGCATTATTTGTAGCAGCTGACATGGCAGTCATTCTGGACGCTAATTCTGAGGCTTGAGCCTCCAAAAATGCTTGAAAAATAATGTTTGTGATATACATAGGCACAACTTTTTGCAATATTGAGCACAAATCCGGCACAAATTCCGTCAGCGGGTCAATTTTGTGGGAGCTTTCCTTGTGCGTAACATTGTGTTCTTCGTCAAACTCCTTTTTGTGAAATTCTTTAACAGTTACGGGTAAAAGCGTCCACTTTTCGACCTTGTAGGTCATCATATTCTGATATCTTGTTGTAATCAACTCGATTGTGTCAATTTCGCTGCTTACGTATTGTGCTGCTAAATCTTCCGCAAGGACAAGCGAGCTTGTCGAGTCCGGATTGTCCATAATGCTTGAATAAACTGATTTTATTTCAAAATCAAGATTTCGAGCAGCGTTTTTCAGTGCAGGATAAGCTTTTTGACCTGCGAGGTACAATTTTACTTTTTTGCCTTCGGAAAGTGCTTTTTTAACTTCGTTCAGGGTAAATCTTACTATATTTGCACTGTACGCCCCTGCAAGTCCTTTGTTGGAGGACATTACAACAAAACCTACAGTCTTTATTTCCCTTTTTTCAAGTAATTTCGGATAGTTATCAATCGCGCGCTCAGTGTTTATAGGCTCAAAAACTCCGCTTGAAACTGCCTTAAACACTTTTGTGAACATTTTGTAGAGTTCAAATGTAAACGGACGCGACATTTTAACGGAATTTTCAGCTTTTTTTACCTTTGCTGCCGCAACCATTTTCATTGCACGCGTGATTTTTTGCGTGTTTTGAATACTTTTTATCCTGTCTTTTATGTTTCTTAAATTTGACACTTTTAATCCTTTTTAAAGATATTTTCTTTAAAGTTTTTCAAATTCTTTCTCAGGTTTTCTTTGTCATTATCATCTAATGCCGCACCTTGGTTTAATTTTTCGCTCAATTCGCTCATATTTGCCCCAAAGTATTCAAACCATTGTTTTTTAAAGTCTTGAATGTCTTTGTTGTCTACATCATCAAGATAGCCTTCATTGCCCGCAAAAAGTATGGTAACTTGCTCAGAAACACTCAGAGGGTTGTATTGTGGCTGAATAAGAATTTGCGTCAGCTTTTCACCCTTTAAAAGTTGTGCGCGGGTTGAGGGGTCTAAGTCTGAGGCAAATTGTGCAAATGCAGCCAGTTCACGATACTGCGCAAGGTCAAGACGCAATTGTCCCGCAACCTGTTTAATACCTTTTGTCTGAGCAGCCCCGCCTACACGCGAAACCGATATACCTGCGTTGATTGCGGGTCTTTGACCTGCATTAAATAAGTTTGATTCAAGGAATATTTGCCCGTCCGTAATTGAAATTACATTGGTTGGAATATAGGCAGATACGTCACCTGCTTGTGTTTCGATAATCGGAAGGGCTGTAATTGAGCCGCCGCCAAGTTCATCGGATAATTTGCAAGCGCGCTCCAAAAGTCTTGAGTGTAGATAGAAAACATCTCCGGGGTATGCTTCACGTCCCGGCGGTCTTCTTAAAAGCAAGCTCATTGCGCGGTATGCCTGTGCGTGTTTTGTTAAATCGTCATAAACTATAAGGACGTGTTTACCTTGTTCTAAAAATTCTTCGCCTATCGCGCAGCCTGCAAAAGGTGCAATATATTGTAATGGTGCGCTTTCATTGGCTGCAGCGGATACAATAATTGAATAGTCCATTGCGCCGCGTTCTTCAAGGGTTTTAGCCAGTTGTGCAACGGTTGAAGTTTTTTGACCGATTGCAACGTATATGCAAATTACATCCTGTCCTTTTTGGTTTAATATGGTATCTATTGCAATTGCTGTTTTACCTGTTTGTCTGTCGCCTATGATAAGCTCCCTTTGACCTCTGCCGATTGGCGTCAGCGCGTCAATTGCGCTAAGTCCTGTTTGCAGAGGCTGGTGAACAGATTTCCTTGTAATGATACCTGGGGCAACACGCTCGATTGGTCTTGTTTTTGTATATTCAATGTCGCCTTTGCCGTCAAGCGGTTTGCCTGTCGGGTCGATAATTCTTCCGATAAGTCCGTCACCTACGGGAATGGAGGCAATTTTTCCTGTGGATTTTACCTGCATGCCTTCTTTGATTTTTGTGTATTCGCCTAAAATTACCACACCGACATTGTCCTCTTCAAGGTTTAGTGTAATGCCCAGTGTGCCTTCCCCATCTTGAAACTCTACAAGCTCTGATGACATAACGTTTTTAAGCCCGTAAATACGAGAAATGCCGTCTGATATTTCAAGTACGGTACCTACATTTGAAACTTCGCTTAATGTATCAAAGTTTTGAATTTTTTCTCGAATGATAGAACTTATTTCATCCGGTTTGATTGCTACCATATTATTTCCTCTTATTTCATTATTGCTTTTTTAAATTTGTTCAGCTTTCCGTTTATGCTTGTGTCAAATATATTATCGCCCATTTTAAATATTAAACCTGCGATAATTGAGTCGTTTGTTTTATAATTTATTATTATTTCTTTATTTAGAATTTTTTGAAGTTTGTTTTTTATTTGTTCCCTGTATTCTTCACTCAGTTCTATGGCTGATGTAACCTCTACTTTTGACACGTTGTTAAGCTTGTCAAGCATATTGTTGTATATTTTTATGATATCGAATATTAAATTAAAACGATTTTTTTTGACAAGGAGTTTTAAAAAATTCCTCAAAATTTCATCGGTGTCATTTACAAAAACTGCCTGTATCACTTCTTCTTTATCACCAGCGGATATCACAGGATTGATAAGTGCCGAATAAAGTTCACCAGACCCTTCAAGTATTGCTTTTATGTTTTCAAGATTATCATGCACTTGTAAATTATTGAGCTCGCTGTTTTTAGAAAGTTCAATAAGTGATTTTGCATATCTTGCGGCTATTAATAGATTATCTGTGTTATTCATTGGTTTTTAACCTGTTTAGTTCATCTATACTTTGTTTTATAAAATCATTGTGGTAATCGGGTTTTTGTTTCAGCGTGTTGATAATGTGGTTTTTTGCTATTTCAAAAGAAGCAAGAGCTGTTTTTTGGGTGAGTGTCATTGCAATTTTTTTGCCTTCTTTTTCAATTGTTTTCTGCGCGTTGTCGTATATGTTTTCCCTGCGGATATCCGCGTCTTTTAAGATTTTTTCACCTATCAGCTCAGCATTTTTCTGTGCATTGTCAAAAATTTCCTTCACTTCATTTGCTATATTTTTGACGGTTTCATTTGCTTCTTTCAGTTTTTGTTCGGAGTTTTCCTTTGCAATATCAGAATTTTGGACGTTTTCTTTTACTTTGTTGCAGGCAGAGTCTATTAAATTACCAACTTTAAATACCTTAGCCAGAATTATTATAAACCCTAACAGGATTAAAAAGTTAAAAGCATTAGATTTTACTATAATTGTCCATATTTCCATCTGTTTTATTCCTGCATTATTTTATCAACCAAGTTGTTGTCCATATCTGCTATTTTTTCTTCAGGATTTAAAAACCTGTCGGAAATCATTTGCGCAAGGTTTTTAATTTCAACTTTTAGAGTTTCCTTTGCCTCATTTGAAGAATTTATACTTTGCAGCCTGTTTTGCTCTACAAGTTCTTTTGCCTCTTTTTGTGCTTTTAAAGTTATTTCTTCTCTTTGATTTTTTATCAGACCGATTTTCTTGTCAACATCTTCTTTAGCACCCAGTCGCGCTTTTGCAAGTTGATTTTTTCTATCCTCTAAAATTGTTTTTGTTTTTTCACTGTTGTCTTTTGCCTTGTCGTAGTTGGTGTCAATATAATTTTTGCGTTTGGATACAATATCATTTATCGGTTTATATAAAATGATATTCATAATAAACGTAAAAATTATAAAACTTATGAATGCAACTATAAATGTAGCGTTGAATTCCATTTTTTAAGGCGTACCTTTCCAGTTTAACCGATAAGTTGAAGTGCGATGAACAGAGCATAAATTGCTGTTGCTTCAGCAAGACCTAAGCCGATGATGAAGTTAATAAAAGCCTTACCTGCAATTTCAGGTTGTCTTGCCATTGCTTCAAGCATACCTTTTGTTGCAATGCCGATACCGATACCGCCGCCTATTGCACCAAAGCCTATTGCAATGCCTGCGCCTAATTTGCTAAATGCTGCAACTTGAGTTGCCAATTGTTCTACTGCCATTTTTTTCTCCTTTATCTTTATTTGTTTTTTTTATTCTTCTTTGTTAACCGCAAGGGCGATATATGTTGTTGAGAGCAATGTAAATACAAGCGCTTGAATTAAGGCAACAAATATTTCAAATGCCATAAAAGGAAGCGGTAAAAAGTAAGCACACATACCGGCAAACGTAAATACAAGAATTTCACCTGCTAATATGTTGGCAAAAAGTCGGAGTGCAAGCGAAAAAGGCCTTACGAATAATTCAAGCAAATCAACCAGTGCTATCATAATGCCGTCAATTTTAAAGCTGTGAATAAAGAATTTAAAGCCTTTTGCTCTTATTCCGTAATATATATAATAAATCGACACAATTATTGCCATAGCTGCCGTCATATTTATGTCATTATTAGGTGATGCAAGTTCACCATGGGGCAGGTGTATAAGCCTTAGTGGCAATTGTCCGACTAAATTTGCACTTAATATAAACATAAAAAGGGTCAATAGGAGCGGCAAGTGTTTCCTACCTTCTTTTTCGCCCATATTACCTGATACAATGTCAGAAAAATACCCTATTATCCCTTCAAAAATCATTTGAATTCTGTTTGGTACAAGTGACAGTTTTCTTGTAGCAATGAAAGACACTATAATAAGCATTGCCATTGTGAACCACATCATAATTAATGTGTCTAAGTTTACTTTCATTCCCAAGAACTGGGCGCTTAAATGCTCTCCCATATGTATACTCTTCCTAGTATTTGCTTTTCAAGCTTATGATACACGCAAAACTTCGTTTTGTTTTGGTCTATATGGATGAAAATTTTTAAAAATAATATTTTTTTTAATGTTGGTAGGATTGACAAGTCTAAACATTAAGTCCCAATTAAAATATTTTGCTTTACTAAATCTAAAGATCTAATACTTTATATCCGCCCTAAATGCCCTAAAATTAAACCTTTCAATTGATGAATAAATACACTTTGGAGGGTATATTCAAATTGTAGGGGTTAAAAAAATAGCCCGTTAAGTGTAATTAAAATTAGGGATAAAGTGGAGGATAAAATGAGGAGAGCTGATTTTAAAAGAAAAACAAGAGTTATTGTAGTGGATGATAATTATGACCATGCATCCGGTATTCGTGAACTTATAAATCTTGAAGGGGATTATGAAGTTATTGCAAATGCAGGAAACGTAAATGTTGCAATTTCTCTTATTAAAAAATATCAGCCCGACATTGTTTTAATGGACATAAATATGCCTGAAACAGACGGTATAACGGCAATTTCAGAAATCGAAAAGCTTGGTTTGAAATCTAAAATAATCGCACTAACGGGTTATGATGATGCCGATTTAATTTATCGAGCAATGAAAACAGGTGCAAAAGGTTATATTTTAAAAACAATGGCTTCTGCTCAGCTTATTCGCGCTTTGGACGAAGTTTCTATGGGCAAAATTTATCTTCCTTCTATTCTTTGCTCTAAATTCTTTGAATATTTTCAAGCAGCTCAAAAAAATGAAAGCTTGTATAAAACAGATGATGATGAAGAAAATCTGCTTAATTATCTGACAAACAGAGAAGAAGAAGTCTTGGGACTTTTAACCGAAGGAGTAACATACAAAGGTGTTGCACAAAAACTTGTCATTTCAGAAACCACAGTCAAGACTCATGTTAACAATATTTTCCAAAAATTACAGGTAAATGACAGAACACAAGCGGTTTTGTATGCTATTAACAAAGGGTTCGGCACAAGAAAGAAAGCAAAAATTGCATAGTAATCTCAGGCAAAAGTTAAAAAATGGTGAGTTTATAAATGTATAGGAATAACAAAAAAGATCTGAAGAATTTTTTTCAGAGAAGCTACGATGATAATTTTGAATTATTTTCAAAAAATACCGTTAATGGTCTTTTGCGCAGTCTGTTTGAGCCGATAGCAGCGAACAATGCCGTTTCTTTGATACTTACAAGATTTAAACATACAAATTCTCTTGAGGGTATTATTAAAAGGCTTGAATACTGTTCAAATGTTGAAATGTACAGTTTTCTTGATTACGATAATATATTGAAGGACGATTTTGTTGAAACGGAATTTGTGATAATAACTTCGCAAAGATACAATGCTGTTTTAATTTGGGATTATTCGGACTCTAAAGACAAAAATGAAACCAAACTTTATATAAGGTTGAATTCAAAGGATGTAAACGAGGTTTTTGAAACGGTTAAAACAAGACTCAAAGTAAATCTCGATGATAAATTTTACTCTTTCCGTCCAGAGCGACGCGAAAACGCCCTTTTAAACGATGCGGTTTATAACGTTTTAAAAATGCTTAATGAAAACATTAAGGAGAATGAATTTAACTCAAAAGAACAAGAGTTAATTGCAAATAAGCTTGATGTAAAAACCGATAAAACGCAGCAGGATACAAGTATTCGTCATTGTTGTCATGAAATAAAAAATCAACTGAGCGTTATTGATATTTATGCAAAAATACTTGAAAAACAATTTGGAGATGACCAAAATATTGCGCTTATACAAAAGTCTGTATCTCTGATACGCTTGCAGTTGGATGATTTAAGAGCAAGTGTGAATATAAATTTTAAAGAAAAAAATTTAAAAGAAGTTGTAAAGTCTTCAATAGAAGTTTTTGACAAGATTTTGCCTCAAAATAATAACAAAATAAAATTTGTAGACAATACTACTTCTGACGTTTTTGTTTTTATAGATGAGGACAGAATTTTTACCGTCATAAATAATATTGTAAAAAATGCAAACGAGTCTGCAGTTGACGATGAAATAGAGATAAAAATTGAAAATGATGATAAGTTTGCCAAAATATATATAAAAAACCATGGCGAGAAAATACCTCAAGATGTACAACAAAAGCTTTTTGAAGATGGTTTTACTACAAAAAAAGACGGTTGGGGTGTGGGCTTAAATGTATGTCAAAAATACCTTGCAATGCATTTTGGCTCAATAAAACTTATTAAAAGTGATGACTCTGAAACACAATTTCTTGTGACAATTCCTCTATCTCACAAGTAATTGTTAAAAAAGGAGGGGGATATGGATTTAATAAATAACAGAACAAGAGAAATAGCAGCTTTGGCGTTAGACGGCTTATATCAGCGCTCAAGGGCAATTTCTGCTAATACAGTTAATGCTACAACTCCGGGGTACCAAAGAAAAGACGTTGCCTTTGAAGATCAAATTCAAGAAATGATTGAACGTGAGGATTTAAAAGAGCAAATAAAGGCTCAAAATTCTCAAAAAATTGTAGAAAATCCGCTTGAGGCACTAAAAAAACAAGACCCTGCGCAAATCGCTTTTTTGAGGAGTTCTGTGGATAATGGTTTTTCGCCTGAGATAATCGGTGATTATTCAGACCCTATAAGTGCCGACGGTAACAACGTAAATCTTGAAGCAGAGATGATGGATGAGGCAAAAACGGGTACTCAATATACAATCCTTACAAATCTTATGTCAAGATCTTTTCAGGGGCTCCAAAGTGTCATAAAGGGTCAAATATAGGAGATATAATCTAAAATGAGTTTTGATATTTTTGACATAGCAGGATCGGGCATGCATGCACAAAGGGTTATGATGGATACTGTTTCATCAAACATTGCAAATGCTAATACCACAAGAAATGCAAAAGGCGAACGCGAAGTTTATACTAAAAAAGAGGTGACTTTTAAGGCAGTGTATAAAGATTCGCTGCGCCCTAAAACGCCTACAGGTTCACATGATGTGCAAATGGATTTAATTAACGGGCCTTATTTAAGAGGGCGCGTTGTATTTCAAGAAGATGGAATGGCACAGGGCGTTATGGTGGATGAAATAAGAGAGTCTGAAAACCCTTACAGAATGGTTTATGACCCGACACATCCCGATGCTGATGAAAATGGCATGGTGCAGCTGCCAAACGTTAATGTAGTCGAAGAAATGGTTAATATGGTAAATGCTTCAAAAGCTTACGAGGCAAATGTAACCATAGCGCAAACAACAAAAACCATGATACAAAGTGCGCTTCAAATATAAGGTATTAAGTTATGAATTTTGAAATTAATACAAATATAAGTTCGATAGACAATTTTAATAAAAGTTTTGACAAAAGCATTAAAAATTTTGACAAACAAATTGACGATGCATCGGATTTTAATGAGGTGTTTAATTCCCTAACTTCAAGTGAGCCTAAAAATACAAAAGAACCCCAAAAATTAAAAGGGTCGGTCGAGATGTTTTTGGGAGCAGACGCCATAAATGCCCAAAAAGTTGAAAATTTATCCGAAACTGCGCTTATGGCACGTGATATAGGACAAGGTTTTTCAAATGGAATTTCAAACTTGAGTGCTACACAAAAAACTGCTGAGGATGCAATGGAAACATTTGCCGCAGGAGGCGATATAAGCGTACATGAAGTTATGATAGCTTCCCAAAAGTCCACTCTTGCAATGCAGATGGCAATTCAACTAAGAAACCAGATGATAAATGCATACAGCGAATTTAAAAATTTAAGAGTTTAAAAAGCTTAACAAATTGAATTAATTATCAAATAAGTCTAAAATATTGTAGAATACATACTCAAAAAATCAGGGATATTTAATAAAGTGAACGAACAACTAAAAGCCATGGCAGCTGACATAAAAAAGATTTGGGACAAATTTGACCTGAATCAAAAGTTTATCATAGCAGCACTTTTGGTTGTAGCTATGGTAGTTTGTATTTACTTTATTTTTAAAGCTACAGAGCCCAATTGGTCTGTTTTATATTCCGATTTGTCGCGTGATGATGTGGCGGCAATTTCAGAGAGCCTTAAAAAAAGCGGTTATGCTTTTAAATTGTCTGATGATAAAAGTGCAATTTTAGTTCGTGAGCAAGATAAAGAAAATCTAAGGATTTATGTTGCCGAAAATGATTTAATAAAAGACTCCACCCCGGGGTTTGAGCTTTTGGATGATTTGCAGCTGGGCTCAACGGATTTTAAAAATAAATTGACCAAACAAAGAATTTTTCAAGGAGAGCTAACCCGCTCGATTGAGAAAATTAACGGTATACAAAAGGCTCGTGTTCAGCTTGCGGAGCCTGAGCGCTCAGTTTTCTCGGATGATGAAGAAGAACCAAGCGCAAGCGTTATTTTAATTCTTGAACCAGGTTACAGATTAAAGCCGTCACAAATTTTGGCTATAAAAAACCTTGTTGCATACTCAGTACCTCGCCTTACAAATGACAGAGTATTTTTGACCGATCAAAACGGTAATGCACTAAGTGAAGATGTTGCAAAAAATAACACTGATATGCAGTCCTACAGAAGTGCTTTTGAAAAAGAGGCAGCAAAAAAAATTAAAGACACTCTTGAAACAATTATGGGCAAAGACAATGTGTCTGTGCAAGTCAGTGCAGTTATGGATTTTAACTCTACACGCTCAACCATAGAAAGTTATGTGCCCGCAGGCGATACGCAAAGCGGCGTAATTTTGGGACAACAGAGCGAAAAAGAGGTGTACAAAAAGCCTCAGCCGATTGTACTTAAAAAAGATGAAGTTGCCCTTGACCCTGATAATCCAATCGGGCAAAATCAACAAAATGCTCAAGGAGTGAATATTCAAAATGCAAATGCTCAAAACCCTCAAACGCAAAATGTTATGACAGTTGTGGATGAGCAAGCGGGTATAAGTGAAGCAGATGAAAATGCAAGGAACGTAACAGACAAAGTCCGCGGTCGCGAGCTGAGTTATGAAAAAGAAAAAAATGCGGTAAACTATGCTGTTACAAAAGAGGTTAAACAGGTTGTCTATGCACCAGGTGCGGTTACTCGTCTTTCTGTTGCCGTTGCCGTAAATAAAATATTGACCGAAACTGAAGAAGAAGATATTAAAAACCTTGTAATAGCTGCTGCCGGTATGGATATTTCTCGCGGTGATGTTGTAAATGTTTCAAGTCTTAAATTTATGGGAATTGATAAAGCAGAGCAACTTCAAACACTAAACGAGGAAAGGTATGCAAAAGTTATGGAAATGATGGAATTTTTATTTTCAAATGTTGCGCCTCTTATAGTAGTATTGATACTTGGAATATTAGGTCTTACGACATTTTCTTCAATATTTAAAAAACCCGAGCCGCCAAAACCTGTTTTTCAGGATGATACCCAATATAACGGTTTTGACCCTTATCTTATGATGGGAAATAGCGATGATGCGGGCGCGAATTATTTAGAACAACAAGAAGATGACCAGCCGGTATTCACCTCTGTTGTTGACAAGAAACGCTCGGAAATTACGGATATAATTTTAAGCGATCCGCAGGACGCAGCCAGATTGCTTACTTCATATATAAAAGAATAAAGCTAGAAAAGAGATGAATTAAAGAGAAATGCTACCGATACAAGTAGAAGCCATGACACATTCCCAAAAGGTTGCAGCACTTATGATAGTGTTGGGGCCTGCTGCTGCTTCAGAGATTATGAAAAATATTACAGATGACGATGTATTGGAGCAGATAACCCTTGATATTGCCGCGATGAATAAGTTGCCGATAGAAACACTTGAAGCGATTGTTGATGAATTCCACACAATTTTTCAGGCAAATTCAATGCTTGCATCAGGCGGTATGAACTATGCAAAAACGCTTCTTGAAAAGGCTTACGGTACGGAGCAGGCAAATAAAATTTTAGACAGACTTGTTACTATATTAAATTCTAACCCCTTTCAATTCTTTAATGACGCTGACCCTATTCAGCTGGCTACGTCTTTTCAAAATGAAAATCCGCAGCTTATAGCATTAATTTTGGCATATTTAAAGCCCGAGCAGTCGGCAAAAGTCTTAAATTGTTTGCCTCCGAATGTTCAGCATAAGGTGTCATTAAAAATTGCTCAGATGGAAACAACTAATCCTGAAATCATTTCAGAGGTCGAAAAAATTGTAGAAAGCAAGTTTTCTAACGTTGTTATACAGGACTTTTCAAAAGCAGGCGGCACTGAAACTCTTGCAAGTATCCTGAACAGAACAGACAGAGCAACGGAGAAAAACGTTATTGAAATGTTGGAGGAAGAAACTCCGCAACTTGCAGAAGATGTCAGAAGTCTTATGTTTGTATTTGAAGATATTGTTAACCTTGATGACAGAGCAATTCAGAGGATTTTGCGCGAAGTCGATACAAAGGATCTTGCGCTATCGCTCAAGGGTTCGCGAGATGATGTTAAAGATAAAATTCTTCGCAATATGTCTGAGCGTGCACAGGCAATATTGCTTGAAGATATGGAGTATATGGGTCCTGTAAGAGCGCGTGAAGTTCAAGAAGTTCAGTCAAGAATTGTCGGCATAATAAGAATGCTTGAACAAAACGGTGAAATTGTGGTTGCGCGTGACGGTGCAGGAGATGAGTTAATTGAGTAGGATTACTTCAGATAAAATTAGTCTGGGAGATTCTGTAGTAGTAGATTTTTTTACAGATGAAGATTTGGCTTGTGGTGATGTCAAGGAAGAACAGGAAAGTGAGCCTGAGGTTTCGCCTCAGGTTTTAGCAAAACTTGATTTACTTGAAAAAGAAGCTCAAGATAAGGCTCAGAGGATTGTGGAGGAGGCTAATGCAAAATCTTCACAAATACTGAGTGATGCCTCTTTTGAGGCGGAAAAAATTATAAATGAAGCACAAGTTAAAGCCGATGAACTTGAGAAAAATGCAAATGAGCTTATTGAAAAAGCTAAGAGCGAGTCAGAGCAAATTGTTTTGCAAGCTAATCAGCAAGCACATGAAATTTCTCTTGAGGCTTCTCAAAGTGGCGCTAAAGAAGGATATGAGGCAGGCTACAAAGACGGTTTGAACAAAATTAAAGAAGAATTGATACAAAAAATTTACGGGATGGATGAAATAGTAAGAAATACTTTTGAGATTAAACAAAAGATTTTAAAAAGCTCAAAAGATGAAATTATAAATCTTGTGCTTATGATAGCAAAAAAAATCTCTCTTGAGTCCGTAAATGCTAAAGCTGTTGCTACACTGGTTTCAAAATCTTTATCTTTGCTAACTGACAAGGAAAATATAGAGCTTATTTTAAGTGAAAAATATGCAAAGCTCATAAACGAAGTGCTAAACGGCTATTTGGGCGGGGATTTAGAAAATGATGAAATTGATATTGATAAATTAAAAAATATAAAGTTGACATACAATTAAAAATTTTGCGATGATACTTTA
>DVJQ01000074.1 GCA_018716625.1 Candidatus Galligastranaerophilus intestinavium
TGTACCAAAAGAGTACAAAACTCTCTATGCTTCGCCTGACCCCAAAAGTCCCGCTGTGGACAGTTTTTTCCTTGCAACACATATAACACCTTGGCTTGTAAGGGGTAATTGGATTTTAGTAAAAGTTGAAAATTATGATGACACGCAAAAAACCGGCTGGTTACACTTTAGGAGTGAAACAGGCAGGTTTTTCGGTTTTGCAAATTTAAAATAAAATTAGCAAGCTATGTTATATTTATTCATAATTTCAAGATGTTTTTTGCTTGAATTAATAAGCGACTTATAGAAAGTTGTAACGGTATCGTCTAAAACAATTTTATTTCCATCGGCGCGTCTTAATTTACCTTCAACTACTACATATTTTACAGGGTTGCCCTTAGAGTCAACTTCATCAACAAAAGTAGCCTTGCTTTCATCATAAACTTTTCTTTTCAAGTATTGTTGAGGACTGTTGCCGTAGTCAATTTTATACTCAATGCCGTTTTCGTCCCTAACATTAATAGAGTCAAGTTCAACTGTTTTAGCTCGATTAGAATCTATGCCAAGGTTGGAAAAAACCTGTATAACATTTGAACCCTTAGAATCATATTTTAAAATCGCATAAAGTTCTCTTGAGTTATTTTGTGGGAGCGAAATAGGCATACCGCCCGCAATTGCAGAGAGTCCGTACTGTTCATTTAAAGCACAAATTGCTTGTGATTTATCATAATATTTTTTAACAAAAGGTTTGAAATCTTGCGAATTCGGATCAACCCATTCTCGCCTTATAAGGTTTCTGTTTGCCTGAGTTATATTTTTTGAGGCATATTCGTATCCTGACTGACCAAGATTACCCCCTGCGTAGAAAAATGGCATACCTGTTGTTGCACACAAGAACTCAGTCATTTTGACAAGTTTATCCATTGTAGGCGACATAAATGATTCAAAAACTTCATTTACAATTTTCTTTGCCTCAGGGATACTATACCACTTGACACCTTTTTTTTGAGCAATATACTTTGCTTCTTCCATAAGGTCATTTAAGGTTATTTCAAAAGGCCACTGTCCAAATGCCTCTGCACGAATAAAATCGTCGTCTTGCCTGTCTTTAAAATGGCCAAGAGCAAGATTTCTAATGGCTTCGTTTACTATTTCCAACCTTTCTTTATCATCTTTTAGAACCGATGAAAAGGCTTTTTTATACATATCACCCACAACAACTGCTTTTGAACTTATCATATCGTAAGCAAAAGGCTTATTTGTATCGGCAGGAATACCCAACACATTTTCAGCTGCAAGTTTTGCATTATTAACATCACTTTGAGTAATTTTATTAGAATCAATATTTATACCAAACCTTGAGAGATATGCACCCATATCAACCGCAAGACAGTGTGGTCCACGCGGTTTATCATGGTTATCCCAGAACACATGCGCATGAGTTATACTCAAAAGCGGTCCTGACTTCATAAAACCTTCCAGTTGGCTTCTTATGGAGTCAAAATTGTCATATTCGCCGCCTCTGTTTCCATATTCAAAGTTTTTAGAGAACAGATTCGGTGCAAGGTTAAAGAAAACCGAATATTGAGAACCTGTTGTAGCACCTGTTTTTTCATATATCATGCGCTCAGCAACGTTAGGATCAATATACTTGCCCCAATCCTCTTTCTTTAAAAACTCTGCTCTGCGAGCAATATCTTCATCGCTTGCATCTTTTCCAAGTTCGTACCTCGCATTGCGCCTGTAACCGTCGGCATTATTATAGAAAGACCACAAGTCCGTAAGCTCAAGAACAATATATGAAGATGGGTTGATTTTCCTTACATTTTGTATAAACTTACCCCATATATCAACAATGTCATCCAAAGATTCTTCAACGCTTCTAAGACCGTTTCTTACTGCAGTTAAATCAGCAACATCTTTTGCAGCATCAAAGCGCCAGTTCAAGCCGCCTTGTGTTTGCTTAACAAATTCATGTGCAAATTTTAAACTTTCTTTTGTATATTGTGCAAAGCCTGCATTAGTCAATTTTTCAGACAAAACACTCTGTATATCACCGGTTTTATCTCTGTCCGCCAAGTTTCTTACAATTGCCCTTGCCAGATTTTTACCGTCTTCTCTTACATTGTTAGAGCTTACAACGCCTGCATCGTATAGTGATGATTTTCTCAGCGCTATTGAAGGCGCTAAAGTACCTTGATTAGGGTCAATTGAAACTTCTTCATCAGGGAACATACCTTTTAGCATGGCATACCCGATAATTGTAGGGCCCAATAATTCAAGCATTTCCTTGCCAAATTCCGTAAGTTTTACTCTGTTGTCACTATTTGCAAGTTTATAACTTTTCTCGCGCATATTATGATTTGTTGCATATTCGCCAAAAAGTTTATATTCGTCCTCAGTTGTTATAACATCGCTTGATTCCAGTGAAGTGTCTATAATTTTTTCGCCCATTGACTCGTTAAGCTTTACAAGTGTACCCATTACAAAGTCACTCAATATTGCTTGCGACTCGGGTTTATTCATGTATTCTTTAAATTCCGGAGTAAATAAAACAGGCTGAATTTGAACGGAAACATCAAGTGTTGGGAATTTAAAATCTTTTATAATTCCGCTAACAATACCTTTTGCGTCATATTGAGCTGCTTGTTCCTCAATAGATTCTTGTTTTGCTTTTTTAGCAATCTCCTCAAGCCTATTGTCAGAAAGCTCATTTACCCTTGCAATTTGCGCTATTTCTTCATTGTTGCCTGCAGCGTAAGCCTTTGCAATATACTGAACCAGACCGTCATTTGCAAATTTTGTCCAGTGCGTAGCGACATCCCAAAGGTATTCTCTGGCACTTTGGCAACCTTCAAGACTTTCAAAAGAATGTCCCGGATTTGAGAAATTCATTTTAACAAGGTCAGTATTACCGTCCCAATAATCAGCTCCCGCAGCTCTTCCTTTTCTTACAATATCAAAATTATCAAATGTAAAAAATGCATCAAGATTATCTATAATCCTTTTTGAGCCGGGGGTTTCTTTGTTAAATATCTCATGAGTGTCAGTTAACATTTTGTGAGTATAGCCGCTAAATTTATTCCTGATAATTTTGCTCGAATAATCAAGTTCAAAGAAATACGGCTGAATTGAATCTTCATGAGTTGAAATTTCATATCTGTCTTTGGGATTTGGATTATCATAACTTGTTATAAGGTTTTTTGTATCCAATTGTTGCGCAGTACTTGCAAGTCTGTCATCAAAAAATTGGATATAGCTTGGTTTATTGTGGTCATAACCTTCCGTACCCAAGGCATTTATAATCTTAAAGCCTACATGCTCAAGAGGGTTTACATGGTTTGGATTTTCACTCTTTATAGGGTCAGGGAAAACACCCAGTTTTATTCTTCCTTTAATTTTAAACCAATCGTAAAAGTATGAGTCTTTACCTTTTTTCAAAACATCTTGAAACAAAGGGCTTTGAATACTTTGCGAAGTAAAAGCACCGTCAGCTATATAACCCTTACCTTGCTTATAGAGTTCTGTTATAACTTCTCTGAATTTTGCTTGAGATGGAACTCTAAAGAAATTTTCACCCCAATATTTATGAGATGATACACTGTCTGCACCAATATATGGGTTTGTCATTACATATCCATACGGCTTTATTTCATTAGGATATCTTAAAAAATCATCAATATCACCAAGCGCTTTATTAAAGTGGTTTCTTGAATATTTAGCACGCTTTTCGGGAAGCATCTTAGGGGCATATGAATCATAAAAAATGTGAATAGCAGAGCCTGATTTTGGTGTAACTCCCATTCTGTTTGAAATTACTGTAAAATCACCAAATTGTGTTCCTACTCTTGTGCCGGCATCAAGAATATTCTTTTTTGATTCTATTTCACCAAACGGATTATTTGTGTTTGTTGAATTGATATTTTTATATGCCTTTTTTGCATCTTCCTTATCTACCAACCTGAACCTATAACCCATATATTCACTGAAATTCGGATCACTGATTATTGTATTTCTGGGGTATGTGGTAACACCTGTTAATCTTAAATCATTATAGGATTTGTTTATGGTTATGGGAGTTTTACTTCTTCTTTCATCAAACTTAAAACCACCTTTGCCGTCTTCTACTACAGGGCAGACTTCAAGCAATATGTCATATTTTTCCTTGTCGTAAGGAGGAACAAAAAACTTGTAAACATTATCAACAGTACGTTCTAAACCTTCAAAACTTACGCTTTGATTTATTACGTTTTTAACATCATTTTGTTGCTCTATTGCAGAAATTTTCACAGTAATTACCCTTTTTGTTCACTTCAAATTCTATAAAACATCTGAACCTTTAAAATTGCCTATTATATGCGTTTTTACTTAACAGATATTAATTTTTTCATGCCGCCCGCGGAAATTCTTGTTGCATAACATTTTTTGGATCCGCCTGTTTTTCAATATCAGGTGTATCTATCTCAAAAATATGTGCTTTTAATGGTCCCAAATCAACAGTTAACAAATCATCAGCTTTTTGGAAGTAACTTGGCTGAGCATAAGTCGGAACAAGGTTTTTGAGTACTTGGTCATTTTTAAAACCCGGTATTTCTATTTTTCCCGTTCTTCTAAGGTTTGCATTCCTATTGCCAATAAAAAGAAGCGTTTTACCATTTTTATGACGAGCATAAGCGATGATTTCAGGATTATTTGTTTCAAGTTTTATAATTGAACCATGTTCAAGTATATCCTTATATTCAGGGTTTATTTCACCGGTTCTTACTTTGTTGGTTGCGGCAATAAACTCTTGAATTTGGGGATAATCACCACCCGGTTTTCTTGAAAAATTAAATATGTCAAGTCTGCCTGTATGAACTGTGCATTCATAGTTATCTGTTTGAGAAGCGGGGGCTTTTGCATGATCATAAGGATACAAATAATAATCACCCGTTTGAACACCGTCTATGTAATATGGATTGACCATAGGCAAAGTTGATTGAAGGGCAGTTGTAAACATTACCCAAGGAGCACCGCCGTAGTGCATGGGGCTTTGATCATCGTGAGTTGTCATAGAACCTATGAGCGATTTTGGCTCATTTTGTCTGTTTGACATCTCGATATTTTCTTTCATGTAATTAAATAAATCATCGGCTTTTGTCCACTGATTAAGTATATGGAACTGTCCGTAATACGAATCAAAACCGCCTCTCAATTGGTCTTCGGGTCTATCGTATGGCATATTAAGCTGAGGTGAAGCATCTTCGTGAGTATATGATTCAGCTAACCAACCAAATTGAGGGTCTTTCATATGTGAGTAGGGGATAATAACATTCCAAAATTCTATCGGTTTAGCACGTGAAACGTCAGCTCTTATACCGTCTATGCCCAGCTCTATACAAGCATTAACGTATTGTCTGTGCATATCGACCAATTTTGGGTTAAGTATACGTTTGCCTTCATCGTCCCACACTCTAAACATTCTGATATCTTGCCAACCCTGTGGAGTTTTATCTTGTCCGTCCTTTTCTTTTGCCATTAGCTCGGGATGTCTTTTTGCAAAGTCAAGGCTTGCACATGATGGTAAATCAAGCATTACTGATATTCCGCGCTTATGACATTCGTCAATAAATATTTTAAAATGATCCCAAGCGGTTCCTTCGGTGTTTGGGTCTTTTAAATTAGGGTCAACCGCCAATTTTCCGTCATCTTCAAGAAATCTGTCCGGCGCATAAAGGGAGCCTGCCGTACCCATAGCAAGAGTTTTACCTGTCGGGTGTATGGGAAGAATATGCAGCGTATTTATACCCATAGCCTTGATCTCGTCAAGTCTTTCTATGGCATTTATAAAGTTTCCGCTTTGCTCACCTGCTTGAATAAGCCCGTTACCGTCAAGATCTTTTGCATTCATTGTTCTTGGAACAACGCCTAAAATTATAGCTTGGTTGTTTTTCAGCATGTCTTTAAAGTGGTTATGCCATACAACAGAGGCTGTTTTCTTTGTGTCATCAATAGCTTTTACATCTTTAACAGGAAGAATTTGGCTTGCCTGTTTAATGATATATTTTGACAGCAAAGGATTAAACATAACAACTTCAGTATTTTGAGTTTCTTGTTTTGTTTCTTGAGTTTTCTTGCTCTCAACTGCTTTTTTAGGGTAAATTAAATAACGAGCTGAAATATTATTTATTTGCATTTACCCCTCCATTTGTTTTTCTACCATACAGATGTTCATTTTTGACCTTTCCAAAGAACAGTTGAGAAACAACCGTAAGAGCCATTACACCAATTGTCAAAGGAAGGAATATTCTCATCCAATGGGTATCATTAAACCTTTTGCTTGCAGTTTCCATAAACAACTCGGAACCTGCTTTTCCAAGCATAGAATACTGCACCTTAGGACTTGCATTAATATATGCGCCTGCATCGATATGACCGGGTCTTGCAAGATCTCTGGATGCCGCATATATATTGTAGAAATTTTCTCTTGTTTTATTTAGTGCATCAAGAAGTGAATTATTACAAGAGTTGTAAGTCAGCTCGCTTAAAGAACCATAAGGAATCTTTGAACCTTCGGGAACAAAATCTGAACGTTTGAACAACAATTCCAAAATCTTTGGACCCAACTCACCATTACCTGATATGAAAAATTTACTTGCCGAGTCATTCATTGTACCGTCGTACATAATCTCGCGACATATTTTAATTATATCGTCACTAAGCTCTTGACCGCCTGTCAAATGCTTCCAATAAGCCTCGAGTTCACCTGTTTTAAGTCTTCTTTCAAAATCAGCCGCAAGAATATATCTGTGACCGGTAGCTTTAACACCAGCACTTTTTTCTTCAACAAAAACTTGCATAACTCTTTGCAGTATTGGAGAAGTCCTTTGATATGGAGGATTTTTAGAATTTTGCTTACAAAATTCAGCCAATTTTTCGACACTGATTTCTTGTCCGCCGTTTCTTTTAACAAGTTCTTCATAAGAAACGCCAAGCTCTTGTGAGGCGAATTTCTTTAATTCATCAAAATCATATTTTATTTCACCCTTAAACACTGAAAGGGGTGAATCTTCAGGTATTTGTTCAAAGACGCCGGAGAGAACTTTGTTAACCCTTTGTGCAATTGAATTAAAAAATTCATTTACAACCGAATTTTCAAATTTAGCCTGTTTTGAGGTAACATCTGAAATAAATTTTCCGTAAGACTCATCACCGGAAGCAATTTTGCCAAGCTTTGAAGACATCACCGCTTTTGCCTTATTAGGATCAAGTCTTGCTTCTTTAAGTTCGGAATATGATAAATGCAAGCTGTCCATAAATTCATTGAGTGAAGTCAAGTGCATACTTGTTTGAACAGACTCGTATTTTTGTCCGCCTATGGAATTTAAAAATTCCGATAAAGTTGTAATTCTTGAACTCATAGGGCGAGTTTGAGTGTTATATATGTTTTTGATGTTTTTACATACATCCTCAACAGCCTCTTTTGAATTTGGCTGCAGCCCTAAGCATTCCTTGTACGCAGCAGATACTCTTTCTATATCTTCAGGGTTATTAATCTTATCCAATATAGCGTTATATACTTCTTCTATTTGTTTTGAAGGTAAATAAGCAGCACCGTCATACTCAAAACCTGTTCTTTTGTATGTTTTTTTAATTTCCGAAATAAATTCGGGCTCTGCCACATTTCCCTGTAAATCAGCTACACCTGTACCTAATCGTTTTTTTAATATTTCCATCAGACTGTGATAATCAACAACGCTTTCGGTAGCGCTCGAAACTCTCTGTTTTTCAAATGCTTCTTCCAAAGTTTTTGCAATTTTTTGCGAATAATTGTTCAGATCCGCAATTAAATTAGCGTCGTCAATATCCTTAGAATTCATAACCGAATGAAACGGATTGAGAATTGTAGCAGCACGCCTAAAGAACTCGCCGTTCGGATTTGCAAGTATAGGGTCTGTGAGTACTTTTAAATCTTTTGTATCAATCAAGTTAAATGCAGGGTCTTTTAGCTTATTTATTGCTATTTCTTCAATATTATCAAGGTTTTTAATCGCCTTATTGCAATTATGATTTACTATATACTTGCTTACGCCTCTTTCTGCAAGATTACATATCATAGAGGTTAAAAGCGGGCTAAAACCTGCGGTTAGCATCCAAAGTGTGTTACCCTGAAGCGCAATTGTACGCATTTTTTCTTTTGTAAGTTCTCGGTAATCATGTGTAGTTTTATCTATGCCCAATTTATCGGCAACTCTGTCAATTTCTTCTTGAGAGTACAGATCGGGAACAAATTGGTTATCAAGATACAATCTTTTTTTACGTCCTTGCGCATCAACGTATTGCTGACGAATATCAAAGCCGTACAACAGTTTCAACGGTTCAGATATAAGTAATCTCGGCCATGCAGCCATTGAGGCAAAAAACGAACCTGCACCTATAAATTCCATTAAGCCTTTTGTACTTGTTCCGCGCTTTGTAAACAAATATGAGGCAATACCCAAACTGCCAAGTTTCATGCCAAGGTCATTAAACCTGCCGAGTTGATTATCGTTTGATTTACCTGTAACAAGAGCCTTGCCCAACTCAACAACATCTTTCCCTGTATCATATGCACCTATTACAATGCTCGAGATAGGATTTCTGCTCTTTAGAAGATAAGCACGATTTGGTTGGGGAGCAATTGAATTAGCGTTTAAAAGAAAAGCCCTGTATGCGTCCTGTTCAGCTATAGCCTTCCTTAATTGCAATGCGTGTTGAGTATTTTGAATAGAGGAATTAATCTTATTGTCCATTAGTGCACCTCATATTCTTTGTCTATGTCAATTTGTGTGTCAGGTTGGTTATCTGCAATTCTAAAGCCTCTTGTTGCATTAAAAATTCCAAGAACGGTAGAAGCTAGAGCACCAAATATTAATGTTCTGCCTAATATTTTAGAAGCATACATATACTTGCCGGGATTGCCGTTATAGAGTTGTAAAAAGCTGTCTTTTAGCGTAGTTGCAAAGTTTTTACCAAAACCCTTTATTCTTTCTTTTGTTGTACCGCTTACAGGCATAACAACAGGCTTTTCAAAAGGTTCTTGAGCGGCAAGTGCAACACCCAGTGCTGCCCAAATATAAGAGCTTATATATTTTGCAGAAGTCGCTTTTACTATAACCTCTCTTACTTTATCTTGAATAGTTTGATCAGGTGAATTCAAAGGCGTTTTAAAGCCCATCTTTTTGGCTATTTTATCCCACCATAAAAATCTGTTACCCTGTTGTTCGCCCATTTTGTTAATAAGGTCAAAACGAGGGAAATCGGCACTTTCAAATACCCTATGGTATTCAACCCTTGTTAAATCAGTATCCCCCTCATGTTCAGGAAGTTCAGTCACTACTTTTTTATACGGCATTTCAAGGTCAATACCTGTTTTGTGTTCTATGCCTTTATTAATAAACTTTGAACCAAGCCACTTACCAAGAGCATAGAAAACAACCCCATATGCCATTTTTCTGCCCGGTATTGCAGCAAATGCCCTATCAGGATTTCTAAATTTACTGTTAGCAAGATTAAACAGGGCTATCAGCATGGCAGAGCCTGTTATATTAGGTATTAAACCCATTGATAAAAATTCATAAAAATTAGAGTTGCGAGAACCTTGCATGCCTTTTGGCGCATAGGTAAAAACACTGTTTACAAGCTTATCTGCGACAATCCTCGCACCTGTGAGCGGAGTTTTTTTAATAATCTGATCAGAAGTGCTTGAGAGTTTCTTATGCGCCTCGCTTGATGCGTAGTAAGAGTTTTGAGGCATATTTACTAATTTTATCTGATCTTGCACCTTGTTATTGGACTCCAAAAACTAACACACACATTAATGAAAAAGCCTGAACAAAAATATTTGATAGCAATTTTAAGAAAATTTACATTGGTTAACAAATATTTTTACTTTTCACCAACAACATCACTAAATGTAGATAAATCCTTAAAAATTATGTAAAATAATTATATGGAAACATCTGATTTTCAATTTAGTAATGAAATTATAGACAAAATAAATTATTTTTACAACTCGTCAGATGAGCTATTGCTTTTATGCGGTTTTTCTGGTTGTGCAAAAAGTGAAATTCTAAACAAAACTTTAGAAAACCCCGACGAAAATACTCTCGTCTTTAGGCATTTATGCTTTGAAAACACTACAATTGATGATTTTCTGCTAAATTTTTACGATTCTTTCAGAAAATTTTCTCTTGAGAAAAAAGTCAGTCTTAAAAAAACAATGGGAGAAAGTTTTAAAAATAAAGTCAGCTTTTATTTTAAAAATATAAACAAAAAATGCATTATTGTAATTGACAATTTTGAACTTGTAGAGAACAATGTCGAGATTTTAAATTTTTTATCACACATTGCAAGTTTTGAAAACACAAAGGTTGTACTCATTTCCAGAAACAATAATGTTGACTTTTTTATTGAACAAAATCTGCCCTTGCAAATAATTGAAATACAACCGGACACAAAAGAAATCTTTAAAGAAAAAATTGAAAAAGAAAAAATCGAAATAGACGAGAACACTCTTAATGAACTTTACGAACTCACAGAGGGGTGCAAACTATACTTGAGAATGGTTTTAAGATACTCACAAATAACGGGATTAAAGATATCAGAACTTCTTTTAGAATTCAAAAAACGAAATGAACCCTTTAGCAATTTTGTGATTTTAAAACTCATTTCACTTGTTCCAAGTGCTTATTTTGCCATTTTAAAAAATTTATGTGCAATAAACCATGCCGTAAGTATTGATTTCATAAACAATTACAATCTCGGAGATACAAGGCAAATCGAATATCTTGAAAGAAATTATCTTATATCAAGGGTAGATAACGAAATTATTTTGAGAAATTATTTCAAGGAATATTTTGTATCCACACTGTCACTTCAGGAAAAATACAAAATTTACTCAAGACTTGTTGAAATATACGAACAAGAGCTTTCAAAAAGTCCGCGCGACAGGATTTTAAGGCTATCAAGAGAAAGTATCAGAAAACAAGTTGAAATGGTAAAAAGAAATATTCCTTCTCTTGGCAAACAAACAAACATAAGCAGAGAAAACTTTTCCTACATCTCTCTTGCACAAGAAGGCTCAAACCCTTGGTTTAACACAAAAGAAATAGAGCGCAAACAAAAGTATTTGGACAAAAAAAGAGAACTGCAAAACAAAAAACTCACCACAAAAAGAGAATTTATGAGCGAAGAAGATGCTCTTATGCTAAAAGAGTACAGAAGAAGAAAGTACGAGCAGGAAAAAATAGAGCGCATTGAAAACCA
Organism: Candidatus Galligastranaerophilus intestinavium; assembly: GCA_018716625.1. Lineage (GTDB taxonomy): Bacteria > Cyanobacteriota > Vampirovibrionia > Gastranaerophilales > Gastranaerophilaceae > Galligastranaerophilus > Galligastranaerophilus intestinavium. The sequence goes on from DVJQ01000074.1 coordinate 11,266, forward strand.
AGAGTTTAATTTTCTCGAAGAATTCAAAAAAGCAGATGAGCTTGAGCAAAATTACCAATTTGCACAGGCAAATGAAATATTATCCAAACTAAAGAACAAAACAGACGACGAAAAAACCAAAATAGAAATTTTAGAGCACTTAGCACACAACAGTGAAAAAATGAACAACTACGAAAATGCTCTTAACTACTACACTCAGGTAAGCTCGCTGCATCTTTTAATTGGCGATTATGAAAAATATTTCAGAACAGTACTTGAAATTGCAAACCTATACAAGAATTTATACAGGTTTGCAAGCGCAAAAGAGGAATATCTCAAAATCATAAATTCCGATAAAATTTCCGATAATCGCATAAAAACAAGCGCTTATCTGGGATTAGGGGATATTTTTGAAAGCGAAAATTCTATAAACGAAGCGCTTAAATATTACAGACTCGCAGGAGATTTTGCAGACAAAAACGACATTTCCATGCTTTGTGAAATATACTACAAAACCGCAATATTATACGATGATATGCAAGATTTTAACAATGCTGCAGAATTCTATTTAAAAAATATAACAGCAAGCGACAATACTATTCAAAACAGGTGGTTTTCACAAAGCTGCATCAATTTAGGGCTTATTTATTCTTATCAAAATAACACCGATGAAGCAAAAAAATATATTTCATTGGCGCTTGAAAAAGACAGAAAAGAGAAAAACCCCTCAGGTATATATTTTGCAGCACGTGAGCTTTCAAAAATATATGAACATGAAAGCTTTGAGATTGCACAAGAATATATGCAAGAGGCGCTAAAATGTGCAAAAGACTTGCATGACGAATTTAAAGAAGCCTTTGCATATTTAGAATTGGGTGATTTGTATTATAATTTTAATCAGGACGAAGCTGCACTTGAGTGCTTCTTTATGGCAAAAACCGCTCTGGGGGCAAACATTTTAGAGGAAAACGAACAAATTATTAATCAGAGAATAAATGATATGAAAATAAAAATGCTGCCCGCAGTTTTTAAAAAAATTGAGGAAAAATATGTTTAGCGATAAAAACCTTGAACTTTTAAAAAATGAATTTAACATTGAACCAAACAAAAACACCGTTGAAAAATTAAACTTATGGCACAAGCTTTTTATCGAATACAATTCACACACAAATCTTATGAGTGCAAATGACACAAAGGTTCTTTTTGAAAAACATGTTTTTGACTCGCTTGCAATTTTAAAATGGGATGAATTTAACCCGAACAAAAAACAAAAAATCCTTGATGTCGGCACAGGCGGCGGTTTTCCATCCGTAATTCTTGCACTTTTTTTCCCTGAACTTGAAATTGTCGCAAACGATTCCAGGATGAAAAAAATTAATTTTATCATAGACATAAAAGCGGAATTAGACATAAAAAATTTGAAAATTTCTTATGCAAGAATTGAAGACTTAGAGCCGCTAAACTGCGACATTGTTATATCTCGAGCAGTCGGTACAATTAAAAACGTCCTAAGACTTTCTAAAAAACACATAAAAGAGGGCGGATATTTTATAATTTACAAGTCAAAAACCCTTGAAGAAGAATTAGAGCAAATTAAAGACCACAAAGTGCAAATTGTCAGCTATAAGCTGCCTCTAAAGGAAAATTTTGAAAGACATCTTGCAATTATTAAACAATAGTTTATAAGGAACATATACTATAAAACTTCGTCTATCCTCCAAAAGACTATACTTTATTTGGAGGAGTAGTATTTTGGGTATTAATATTTGTGAGCATAAAGAAGATATATTATTAGAGAATTATTTGGAAGAAGAAGAGCAAGAGGAGATAAAAACTTTTTCCACTATTGCAAATAAAGATGAAATTTTGCAAATGTACTTAAAAGACATCGGGCGGGTAAAACTTTTGAACAGAAACTCTGAAATAGCACTTGGAAAAACAATAAAAGAAGGAAGCAGAAAAGAGGCACAAATTGCAAAGAAGAAACTTGTGCAGGCAAATTTAAGACTTGTAGTATCAATTGCCAAAAAATATACAGGTCAGGGGATTTTGTTTATGGATCTTGTTCAGGAGGGGTCCTTAGGGTTGATTAAAGCAGCCCAAAGGTTTGATTATTCAAAAGGCTTTAAATTTTCAACCTATGCAACCTGGTGGATAAAACAAACTATAATCCGCGCCATTGCTAACTCATCACGCTCAATCAGAATACCTGTGCATATGAGCGACAAAATAAGAATGTTGAAAAAAGCCATTGTAAAATTAAGCGTTCAAAAGGGCTCTGAGCCGACAGACGAGGAGTTGAGCGATTATTTAAAAATCGATGTAAAAAAAGTTAAATCAATAAAAAGAGCAATGATAAAAGAGCCTGTAAGTCTTGATACACCTGTGGCTCAAGACTTATGCCTTGAGGATTATATATCGGATGATGAAAATAAACTGCCCGAGATAAGTACGGAAAAAGAATTTTTAAACAAAGATATAATAAGCATTTTAGACATTTTAAATCAGAAAGAGAGATTTATTATTTTAAACCGTTTTGGTTTAGGGGAGCGCAAAACAAAAACCTTAGAGGAGTTGGGGAGGATTTTAGGCTTTTCAAAAGAGAGAATAAGGCAGATTGAAAATGAAGCACTAAAAAAACTAAGACGTTCTCAGGAGGCAAAAAGCTTAAAAGATTACTTGAGTTAGCAATGTAAAAGCAAAAAAAATATGCTACAATCTGTTTTATGGAAAATTTAGTCGAGATAAAAGACCTCTATAAAACTTACAGCGAAAACGCAGGGCTCTTTAGTTTAAAAAAAGAGCCCGTCTGCGCGCTAAAAGGAATAAATCTCGATATTAAAAAAGGTGAAATTCTTGCCCTTGTAGGTGAATCAGGCTGCGGGAAATCAACTCTGGGCAATTGTGTTTTAAAACTTTTGGATGCAACATCGGGCGAGATTTTATTTAAGGGCGAAAATATTTTAAACTATGACAAAAAACAGACAAAAGCCTTTAGGAAATCTGCCCAAATGATTTTTCAAAACCCCTATTCAAGCCTAAATCCCAAAATGAAAATAAAAGAAATTCTCGAGGAGCCTCTTAAAATTCACAGAGAAAAAAATATAAAAGAAAGAGTGCTTGAGACGATATCTATGTGCGGGCTAAACCAAAATGATTTAAAAAAATACCCTCATGAGTTTTCAGGCGGACAAAGACAAAGAATTGCAATAGCTCGCGCGCTTGTTTTAAAGCCGGAATTTATTGTGGCAGATGAGCCTATATCGGCACTTGACGTGAGTATTGCAGCCCAAATTATCAATCTTTTAATTGAATTAAGGGAAAAATTAAACCTTACAATCCTTTTTATTTCTCATGATTTAAACATCGTAAAGTACATAAGTACAAGAATTGCAGTATTAAACAAAGGTAAAATCGCAGAGTCGGGCAATACGGATGAAATATTTAACAACCCCAAAGACGACTATACAAAACTACTTTTAGGCTCAATCCCTAAAATTGAGCTTTAACGGATGTCTAAAAACTTGTGCACCTGAGGAATAAGTCTAATATTTTTGTATTTATCATAAAATTTATTAAAAATTTCTTCTAAAGAAATATTTGGACTTGTAGGCATTTTGGGCTGCAAAACAAGCAATATTCCATATTTTTTTGCCAAAATTGCAGCCTCCTCTATCTCGGAATTTGTTATATTTTCATCAAAAACAACTTTTGCAAAAACTTCCTTTTGCTTTGCAACTTCAATGAAATCATCAAAACTTATAAGGCTAAATCTTATGCCTGTAGCACTTTTTAATTTAATATCCATAGACACAATATCAACGTAATCAATAACTTTTTTCAGTTCATTTGCATTTGTACCGTTAGTTTCAAGGTATATTTTTTTATTCAGTCTGTTTTTATATTTTCTTAAAAATTCGCACAGAAAATCCGCCTCTAAAAGCGGTTCGCCTCCTGTAAAGCTGATAACCTGAGCATCACTTTGTTTTAGTTTTTCAAAAAACTCGTCAAAGTTATAGTCCTTTGAAGCGTTGTCGCACAAAAAATCCGTATCGCAATATTTGCAGTTTAAATTGCACCTTGTAGTGCGCACAAAAAGCTGCTTTTCGCCGACATAAGGACCCTCGCCCTGAATTGACTCAAAAATCTCTTTAATTGTAATTTTGTCTGCCATAAAAATCTTCTCTTAAAACATCGTCAAATTCCAAGGAGAACTTACGATACATTTCAATCTCTTTATCTCGCATACAAGGCGATATGTCAATAATTACTTTTACCATAAGCGGGTCACGTTTATTTGTTTGAGCATTTAAAAAGCCGCTCTCCAAAAGTTTAAAGGTAGTATTAGTCCTTGTTTTCGGCGGAACTTTTAAAATTTTAATACCGTTATCCGGACTTGGAATTTTTATTTCTGCCCCCAAAACTGCTTCATATGGGTTAATCGGCACTTCAAGATATGCAAGCCCTTCTAAACATTTAAAAGCGGCATTTTTTTCAATGCGGACAATAAGGTACAAATCGCCGTTTTTACCGCCGAATTTGCCTTCTTCCCCTTCGTTTTTCACTCTTATTTTTGTGCCGTCTTTGATGTTAGGGGGGATTTTGACGTTTATTTTTTTATAGCTCGTTTTTTCACCGCTGCCGTTGCAAAAAGAACACTTTGATCCGTTAACAAAGCGCGCCCCAAAGCATTTTGGGCACTTTTCACTCTGCAAAATATTTACCTTTCTGCTTGTACCTTCTAATGATTCTTTAAGCGTCAGAGTAACAGAAGTTATAATGTCTTGTCCGTCAATCTTTTTGGGTGTTTTTGGGCGTTTTTTTGTTTGATTAAAATACTTATAAAAATTCTTGAAAAAGTCATTTTTCTCATAAGATTGATAGCTTGAACTTTGATATGTTTTATAAGAGCTTTTTTCTTTGTTATCTTGCTTTGTTTTTGTTTGGTTAAAACCGTATGCAAAATCATACTGAAAGCGCATATTATCATCCAGCAGAGTTTTTGCCGCAAGATTAATTTGCTTAAAAATTATCTCTGCCTCAAGAGTATGATTAACATCAGGATGATATTTGCGCGCTTTTTTTCTAAAGGCTGATTTTATCTCATCCTTTGTTGCAGTGGGTAAAATTTCTAAAATATCATAATAGCTTTTCATTTGTTTTTGATTTTAATGACATTTTAAAAAAAATCCAATTGTACAACTAATTAAAAAGCGGTCGGATATTTACCCGACCGCAAAATTGCACTCCACAAGGGAACTCTAGTGTCCTGCTACATAAATATTGCCCCTGACACTTCCTATGGCGTATTTTTCACAAAATGCACCAAGCGCGTCTTTTGCTTCTTTAGAATCGTATACAATACCGCTTTGTAAGTCAGCATTTTTTGCAAAATCATTCAATACAAATTCAGGCACGCCGTAGTATTTATTTTGCTCGCTTGTGCCATGGAGCCTTACTTCGTTTGCAACATCTTTTATTAATTTTAAATAAGCTTCCGCTGTTCCAATGTCATCCCAAACGGCTGTTTTGCCGCCTTTTGCTTCTAAGGGCACAGTGTAAACTTTCATCTTGTTACCTTCTTCATCGAGCAATTTTCCTTCATTTGCAAGCTTAACAATTTTTGGCATAACATTTCCGCCGAGACCCGTTTCATCAGGCGTCAAAATTCCTTGCGCCATAAGGACTTTTAAGGCTTTATCCGATAAGAAATAAAGTCCGGGGTTTGCAAGAAACTGGCTTTCATCTTTAGGGTTGATAGCACTTTGAACTTTTCTGAATTGTTCCATAGCCTCGTCATACTTACCGGGTTGAGTAAACTCGTTTGGCATTGGCGCATCGGAAGTATATTGCGGTTTTTCCAAAAATTCTTTAATTTGCAAATTGCCGTTTTCATCTTCCTTAATTCCCAAAAGCCCGAAAGACTTTGCCCTTTGAGGGTTTACAGGGTAGTAAGGAATAACAAGGGCAGCGTTGGGCAGAGTTTTTAGTGCTTTATAAGTTCGACTTATATCGGCATTTGTAAATATATCCGCATTTAAAATCATTGCATCGCGGTCATTTCTTATAATATCTCTGCTAAGTCCCTCTGCTATTGCGCCTCCGTCCGTTTTATATTTTGAAACGTAATATACACCTGCGCCGTCTTTAATTTCGTGGTTTTGACTTAAATACTTAACATCATCATTCTCACCTCTTAAAACACCTGCTGAGGCTGCAAGATTAAGTGTTGTCCCTATAATTCTGTATCTTTCATCCGTCGGAAGTTTTGCAGAGGGCTTATTTTCATATTCTCTTGTAATATTAAAAAATCTTTCACCAAAACCGCCTGCGGGGATAATTACCGTAGGGTCATATTTCTCAACAAGATCCGCGTAATCTCCTCTTATAGCGTTTTTTTGTAAACCTGATTCAACATAAGCATCAACCGCACTAATTGTTCTTGGTTCTTTATTCAAAGTCGTTATAACCGTTCTTCCCGTAAAGGAAACATCCCTAAAACCTTCGTTGGGTGTAGGTTCGTATTGTCCGGGCATTTTGAGAGAAATACCTTCACCGATAAGCTCTGAACCTGAGAACATTTTTATTGCCTTAGAGCCCAAAGAAGGGTCTTTTACAGTTATTTCAGGCATAAATTTGCCTTGTTTATAAGTTATAACAGGAAGCTGCGCCCTATTGGGGTCAACTTTGCCTATAAAAATAATATTTCCCTTGTCGTTTGAAACGGTATATTTATCAAGACCTTCCGATGATTCTTTAATAACATTTAATCCTGCAGCGTTTAGTTTTTCATAGCCTTTTGGCATTTTTTTTAAGGGCAGGTCAATATTTTCGGGAATTTCAAGCAAATTTGGAATTCTTATTTCTTTTGGAGTAATAATAGATTTTTCAAAATCATTTAACTCCATTGCGCCTGTAAAATTGAGCGTTTTTGCATTTTTAATGCCATATAGTGCCTGATATGCGCTTGCCAACTTTAGCGCAGATGTTTTTGTACCTGCAAAATTAACGCTCGATTGGCTTTTTTGCACAGTATTTGCGGCAACATCAGCCCTTCTTGCCTGTGAATATCTCACAGGGCTTAAAGATACCTTGTTCAACATAAGAGTTTTCCTTTCAACTACTCTCTTTACAACTAACAACCTATTTTTTTGCGAATTACTCGTGTACTCAAATAAAACACATAAAGATTTTTTTTGAACTGTTTTTTACAAATCTTTACTTAACAACTCCCAAATCAAGCACTTCTTTTATTTTGTTTTTTATTATATTGTGTATTTCTTCTTTGCTTTTTGTGCCGTCAAGCTCAATAAAACCATACTCTTTTTCAAGTTTCTTGTACTCGTCAAGGCACCTTTTTTGATAAATTTCAAAACTCTTGTATATGTCTGTTGATAATCCTATATCACGACCTGATTCAAAATAATCCAGCCCGCCTGAAGCAATAAGTCTTTTTATCAACAAATCGGGAGGCATTTTTAAATAAAACACCAAATCAGGCTCAGGAGCAAATTCGTAGAGCTTTTTAACCCAGTTTATATCATGACCTCGAACAGAGTCACGAACGTAAGCCGTATAAACGTATCTGTCCAAAAGCACGACAAAACCTGATTTTAGTGCGGGGATTATTACATTTTCAAGCCTGTCCGCGTAATCTGCCGCATACAAAAGTGAAAAAGTCGTGGTATTAAGTAAATTTTTCTCTTTAGCTTCGTTAATAAGTCCTGAAATAAGTCTTGAGGTTTTCCACTCGGACACAACACAACCGTAGCTCAATCCCTCGATAAAACCTTTAAGCATATTTACCTGAGTTGATTTTCCCGCGCCGTCCGTTCCTTCAATTACAACCAAAAGCCCGTCATAGCCATGTTTTTTATATGTCATTTTCTTCCTCTTTAATTTCTATGCCGCGCTTTTTAAGCACATCAACCACCAATTTCCTAAAATATTGTTGTTTTTGATGAATTGTATCATTTGCATCAATCTGCACAAGGGAATACTCATCTATCATATTTTTATACTGTTCTATAACCCTGTTTTGAAAAATTACATAACTTTTATAGGGGTTATTGGACAATTTTAAATCCATGCCTGCCTCATAAAACTTTGGCTGGCGATTTGTACAAATTCTATCCAAAGAAACCTTTGCACTAACATCAAAATACACCGTCAAGTCAGGCTTGATTGCAAAACCGTACATGTTTCTGACCCACTTGGGATCAACCTCGCGGGCAACGTCGCGGGCAAAAGCAGTGTAGACATATCTGTCTGCAAGCACTATAAACCCTGCTTTGAGCGCGGGTATGATTGTACGCTCAAGTCTGTCAGCAAAATCCACCGCATGCAAAAGCGAAAAAGTCCTGCCTGAGAGCAAATTTTTCTTTTTTGCACGTTTTGTCGTCTGGGAAATAAGCTCTGATGAGTTCCAAGTGGTTAAAATTACATCAAGATTTTTTGACTTTAGCCAACTGTACAATAAGTCAAGTTGAGTACTTTTGCCCGAACCGTCAATGCCTTCAACGCAAATCAGCACACCTTGCAGTTTATGGTCTTTTGAAAATCTTAACATTTTCTACCTTGTTTTTTTTGCCGATTAACAATAATATCTATATAGTAAAACATAAATTTTAAAAGAGAGCAATAAATGTACAGTGCAATTAAAAAAAGTATTTCGATTATAATCGACAATCCGATTTTAACTTTAAGTTTTGTGATATATCTTATATTTTTAACACTTTTGATGCCAAAAATTTTTATTTCACAAAATATAATTGTTTTTATACTGACGGTTATTTTAACCCTGTTACTTACTTCGGCTTTTTTTGCAGGCTGGCTGCAAATGGTAAAAAGCGCCATTTCTAATTCTAAAAAAGAACAAAGAGATGATGAGGAGAGGATTAAAGAATTTCTCAGTATAAAAAGCGACTTTTTTGCCGCAGTTCCGGTATATATCTTGCCTTTGCTTGCGGGTATTATTCTTTATTTGATAATGTTTTCGCTGCTTGTAGCGTTTAATATCAAATTTGCTAACCATTTTATAGGGAGTTTAGATTTTTTAATTGAAAAATTAAACTCAATACCAAAAGATTCTCAAGGGCTTCAGGCATTTTTCCTTGGCTTGCCTCAGGAAAAAATCCTTATCATCTGGTATTGGCAAATACTTTTCTTGTTTACAATAGGGCTTTTTAACTTTTTTATGATGTTTTGGGCATCTGCGCTTTATTATCCCGAAAAATGCACAACCAACCCCTTATCTGCACTCAAAAATTCTTTGCTTGTTATATTTAAACATCCCGTAAAGTCATTTACTTTATATCTTTTTATCCTGTTTTTAGGCTTTATATTCAGGACTATGGGGGTATTTTTCTCTACAAACGTTGTTTTATATTTCATATTTATGATTTTAGCCATATATTTCTGGGTATTTGTATTTGTGTTAATATTTGACTATTATGAGTCAAGATTTTACAATCACAGTGATAACTGGTGCGACATGCTCGGGAAAGACAAAACTGGCAATTGATTTAGCCAAAAAAAATAACGGCGAAATTATTTGTGCCGACTCAAGAAGTGTATATAAAAATCTTGATATTGTAAGCGCAAAGCCGACAATTGATGAAATGGAGGGTATAAAACACCATTTACTCGACATTGTTGAACCAAGCGAAGATTTTAGCGCGGGGGATTTTGTAAAATATGCCAAAGATGTGCTCAAGGAAATTAAAGACAGGGGCAAAAACGTCATTATTGCAGGCGGAACATGGTTTTATATAAAATCCCTTTTGGATGAAAAAGAGCTGCCCAAAGTAGGTATAAATAAAGAGTTAAGAGAGAAATTAAGCACAAAGAGTAATGATGAACTCTGGCAGATTTTATTCGCTCTTGACCCGACTCGTGCAAATCAAATCCACAAAAATAACAAAGATAAAGTTATACGCTCAATTGAGATGTGCAAGGGCTTAAATATGCCGATTTCACAGTATCAAAGAGAGCAAAAAGAGCCCCTTTGTGCTAATTGGTATATGCCAAAAATTGAGCGCGAGGAGCTTTATAACAGGATAAATAAAAGGGTCGATGTTATGATTCAACAAGGGCTTTTTGAAGAATGGCAAAAAAATAAAGAGCTTTACCCGAATTCAAAAATACTTGAAAATACAATCGGTTACAGAGAATTTTTTGAACTTGAGCGAGGCACTTGGCAAGACTTTAGCCAAGCGGTTGAGAAAATTAAACAAAGAACAAGAAACTTTGCTAAAAGACAACTTACTTATTTTCGCTCAAACCCTGATATAAAAGAGATTTAAAAAGCCTCTTAAAATTTTATTTTGTACTATAATTAACTCATGCAAAGGTTTTATGAAAAAGACAATATAACGTTGTTTCAGGGCAACTGTATCGAGCTTTTAAATAAAGCGACACCGGAATCCGTTGATATGATTTTTGCCGATCCGCCGTATATGTTATCTAACGGTGGGATTACATGTCACGCCGGCAAGGTAGTTTCAGTTAATAAAGGAAAGTGGGATGAGAGTAAAGGGATTGATGAGGATTTTGAATTCCACAATAAATGGATAAAGGCTTGTAAAAGGGTTTTAAAACCAAACGGAACAATGTGGATTTCAGGAACTTATCATTCAATTTATGCTTGCGGCTTTGCTTTACAAAAAAACGGATTTAAAATTCTAAATGATATTTGTTGGTTTAAACCAAATGCATCACCAAATATGTCTTGCAGGTATTTTACGGCAAGCCATGAAACACTTTTGTGGGCAAAAATAGATAATAAAGAAAAACATACATTTAATTATGAGCTTATAAAAAATGGCGATTGGGGTGAAGATTTTATTAAAAAACCGGAAAAACAAATGCGCTCAGTCTGGGCAATAGGAACTCCTAAAAGCTATGAAAAAGAATTTGGAAAACACCCGACACAAAAACCCTTAGAATTGTTAAGGCGTATAATTTTAGCTTCAACAAATAAAGATGATTTAATTTTAGACCCTTTTACAGGAAGCTCAACAACTGGTATAATGGCTTTAGAGTTGGGAAGAAGATTTATTGGAATTGATTTAGAAAAAAAATATTTAGACCTTTCAATTAAAAGGTTTGAACAAGTATTTTCAAAGAAAGAAAAAGTATGGCAGTAGTTTTAGAACAATTGAAAAATCAAACATATCCGATTGTTAAATGGGTTGGCGGAAAACGTCAGCTAATGTTTGAACTTCTTAAAAATATGCCAAAGTCTTACAACAGATATTTTGAACCATTTATCGGTGGTGGTGCCCTGTTTTTTGAGTTGCAACCACAAAATGGCTACATTTCAGATATGAATAAGGAGTTAATAAATTTATATTTAACTGTTCGTGATAATGTTTATGAATTAATTGCAGATCTAAATAAGCATGAAGTATCAAAAGAATATTTTTTAGAAATAAGAAATTTAGACAGAACTGAAAAATATTCAACACTTTCAAATGTAGAAAAGGCAAGTCGTTTTATATACTTAAATAGGACTTGTTTTAACGGATTATATAGAGTAAATTCTCAAGGACAATTTAATGTCCCATTTGGAAATTATAAAAATCCAAGAATTGTTGATGCTGATAATTTGATAAACTGTTCAAAATTACTTAAACATACAGAAATTAAATGTGCAGATTTTTCAGAGATTTTAGAGAAAGTCCAAAAAGGCGATTTTGTCTATTTTGACCCTCCTTATGTTCCATTAAATGAAACATCCAGTTTTACTTCATATACAAAGGATGGTTTTGACATTGATATGCAGTTTAAGCTGAGAGAGGTTTGCGATGAATTAGATTCAAAAGGTGTTATGTTTATGCTTTCAAATTCTGATACTAAATTAGTGAATGAATTATATGCAAATTATGAAATAAAAAAAGTTTTTGCTTCTCGGGCAGTAAACGCTAATGCTAATGGTAGAGGCAAAATTACAGAAGTTTTAGTGAGGAATTACTAATGATAAAAGATGGCATAGGTGGTGGTAATACAACAACAGGACTTGTATTTGAAAGTAAAGCTGATTTAAAAACACTTTTAAATGGTATAAAAAATTATAAAGTTGACGATAACAATAATGTCTTTTATAAAGATAAATTAGTGGGCATGATTTTTGTAAAATACGGATTATATAAATTTCTGGAAAAACAAAATGTAGATTGGAAAAATTATCTTTCAAAGAAATTATTACCAGACGATTCAATTTATGTAATTTTAAACAATACATTTTATATAATTGAATGCAAATATCAACAAGTTGGTGGTTCAGTAGACGAAAAATTACAAACTTGTGACTTTAAGAAAAAACAGTATAAAAGGCTTTTAGCATCTTTAAATTTTGAAGTCGAGTATATTTACATATTGAATGACTGGTTTAAAAAACCTGAATATAAAGATGTGCTGGCATATATTCATAGCGTGGGATGCGATTACTATTTCAACTATATACCGCTCAAAAGGCTTGGCTTGCCCATTTCAAACTTGAACTAACTTAAAAAGCCTCCTTTTAAAAGGAGGCTTAAATACTTTTAATTATTAAATTTTAAACTGTTTCCTCGTCAGCAATAGCTTCCGTTCTGATTGAAGGTGAGCCGCTTTTTGCTTTTAAGTATTTTTCTTTGTACTTTCTTACTTGTCTGTCTAGTTTGTCACAAACAAGGTCAATTGAAGCATACATCGATTCTGCTTTTTCTTCCACTCTTACGGTGTCACCGAGAACCTTACAGTTAATTTCCGCAACGTGAGAATCTGCAACGGACGGATTTTTAATAACTGTCAAAACAACGTCGATAGCCTGAATTTGATCATAGTGTGCAGCAACTTTTCCTGCTTTTTCTTTAACGTAGGCTTTAATAGCGTCTGTAATTTCTACGTTACGTCCGTTTACATGAATATGCATAGTGTCTCCGTTTCTAGCCGCGCTACCATATTGCGCAACTTTTCTATTATACAACATCAAGCCATGTTTTTAAAGACACAGAAGATAAAAATTAAACTTTTGTAGTATAATAAACCCAAGACGCATTAACGAGAGGAAAAAGTATGCAAAATTTCAGCAGCTACATGGGCACACTCGAAACTTACATCATGTTTCAAATTAAAGCAAAGATGATTGCAATGACCGAAGAATTAACAAAAAAAGGTCGAAAGCCCATTGCACTTTCTATGGGTGCGCCTGTTGATATGGTTCCTGATTATGTGATTGAGCGCACAAAAGAACATTTAAAAGACCCCAAAAATCACACCTATTCAATACCAAAGGGTGAAGTTCCTTTCCTTGAAGCAGTGGCAAAAAGAATGAAAAATCGCTTCGGAGTTGAGCTTGACCCAAAAAGCGAGATATTCTCTCTTATCGGTTCAAAAGAAGGTATTGCAAACTTTATACGCGCACTCATTAATCCTTCAATGGACAAAAAAGAGCAGGAAATTATCTTAATTCCTGACCCGGGGTATGCTTCATACACTGAAATGATTAAAGTATCAGGCGGCAGAGCTTACGGAATACCTTTGACAAAAGAAAACAACTATATGCCAAACCTTGATGAAGTTTTTGAAAAATTCATAAAAGAAGGCAACGACCCAAAAAAAGTTAAGGCATTAATTATCAACTACCCTAATAACCCGCTTGGCTGCACATGTACTAAAGAATACTTGCAACATTGCGTTGATTTTTGCAAAAAACACAACATAATTTTAATGTCGGATAATGCATATTGTGACATATATTTTGATGAAAAAGACAAGCCCAATTCGGTACTTGAGTGTAATGGCGCAAAAGATATTGCTGTTGAGTTTTACAGCTTTTCAAAACCTTATGCCATGACAGGTTGGCGTCTTGGTTGGGTTTGCGGTAACAAAGATTTAATAGGAACTTTCGGCAAATTAAAATCCAGCCTTGATACGGGTGTTTTTAAAGTAATTCAACTTGCAGGCGCAGATCTTTTAAATTCAAAAGAGGGCGATGAGTACATTAAAAATGCAAATAAAAAACTTCAAAAGAAACTTGAAGATTTTGTATCCGGACTAAATGAACTGGGTTGGAATATAAAAGTGCCAAAAGCTACGTTTTACCTGTGGATTGACTTGCCTCCAAGATATGAATGTGCAAAAGATTTTTGTGATGAATTGCTTGAAAAATCAGGCATAGTAGCAGTCCCCGGGGACGCTTTCGGTGATGAAGGAAAACGCTATTTAAGACTTTCAATCGTTGCTGATGAAAATGAATTAAAAGAAGTTATAAGACGTATGAAAGAGGACGGACATACCTTTGTCAAATAAAATCATAATAATTGACTATGGCGCGGGAAATGTCAAAAGTCTGGGCAATATGCTCGAGTTTTTGGGCTGCGAGTATGAAATTACCGACGACAGAGAAAAAATCCTTAATGCCAAAAAAATAATTTTTCCGGGGCAAGGGCATTTTGAACAGGCTATGAACAAGCTAAATGCCAAAAATTTGCCTGAGGTAATAAGAAAAACAATTGATAACGGGGCAAATTTCTTGGGAATTTGCCTTGGCTTACAGGTTTTATTTGAAAAAAGCGAAGAAGCACCAAATGTTGAAGGTCTTGGAATTTTTAAAGGTGAAGTTAAAAAATTTCACAAGGGCAAAATCCCTCAAATAGGTTGGAACAACATTAAAACAACACAAGCAAATACTTATCTTCAAGACGATTACTTTTATTTCGTTAATTCATACTATGTTGTACCTGAGGATAAAAGCATTATAAGCTCAATTACCAACTATCATATTGATTTTTGCTCATCTGTGCAAAAAAACAACATATGCGCAGTACAATTTCACCCCGAAAAAAGTTCTGAGGCAGGCATAAAATTTTTCAAAAAGTGGCTTATGTAATATTATAAAATTCATCAAGCGCAGCAATGAACTCGTCTGTCAATTCTTCCGAGTATTTCTTTCCTGCTTGACGCTTTATTTCCTCTATAGCTTCTTCTTGAGTATAAGCACGCCTGTAGGGTCTATCTGAAATCATCGCAAAATAAGAGTCCACTATTAAAATAATTTGAGAAGTTATGGGAATTTCTTCCCCTTTTATTTGATTAGGGTAACCGCTGCCGTCCCAGTTTTCATGGTGATGTTCAATAATCGGAATAATGTCCGAGATATTTGTAATCGGTTTTAAAATCTCGCGTGCAGCCAAAAGCGGGTGCTCAACAACTTTATCTTTTTCTTCTTTTGTAAGCGGTGCGGGTTTTTTAAGAATTTCATCAGGCAACATAGTGTTACCAATGTCATAAAGCAAAATTGCAATTTTAAGTTTGTCAATTTCGGTTTTTGAAAGCTTAAATTTTTTGGCAACAAGTGTAGCTAACGACATTTTAGCCTTTGTAATGCCGTCTTGATTTGAAGCTGTGTAGCTTTGAGAAATAGTGTCCACAACCGAATACAAAAGCTCTTGGGCAGAATTTCCTTTTACATTCTCTTGGCGTGTCTGCAATTTATTTGAAAGCTCAAGGGCAAGCTTATTGTTAAAAGGTATTCTGTGTTTCTCAAGAATTTCAACAAAAGCATTCACCGCAACATCTTGCCAAGAAACATTTTTTTGAGGTTGAGCAAGGCAGACTCTGTTTCTTCCCTGCTCTTTAGCGTCATACATTGCCTTATCCGACATTTCAATCAAATCATCAAGATCTAATGTGTGCTCTATAAAAGTTGCAACCCCGATACTTGCCGTAACATTGCCCAAACCCTCAACAGGCTCTTTTTCAATTGATGCTCTAAGCCTTTCTGCTGCAGCAAGCCCGCCTTGAGCATCAATACCGGGGAGAATTATTGAAAATTCTTCACCGCCGATACGAGAAGCAATATCAACCGAACGGGCATTTCTCAAAATTACTCGCGCAACCGTTGAAATAGCCCTGTCGCCCATAGAGTGTCCATATGTATCGTTTATTTGTTTCAGATGGTCTAAATCAAGCCCGATAAGCGTAAAGGGCTGGTTTAAACGCAGAGCCCGATTTGCCTCGCGCTCAATTGCATCATCAAAAAACCTTCTGTTGAAAAGCTCTGTTAAAGGATCCGTAACCGCTTGTTTTTTAACCGTTTCAAAAAGATTTGCTATAGTAATTGCAAGCTCTATTTGGCGGGCAAAAAGGTTTAAGAAATTAAGCTCATCATCTTTTGCCTCTCTGCGCGGAGAGAAAACCGCCAAAAAACCCGTAAATTCTTTTGATGCAACAAGGGGTAAAATTATAACAGATTTTGTGAAAGTTTTTTTTGCTATCTCTTGAGCTTGTTCACCGCTTAATTCAGGAAAAACTTCGGTTAAAATTTCATATAAATCCGTATAGTGCACAGCTGTTTTATTTTCAATTGCTTCTTGGATTTTACCGTTTTTTTTGATTTTCAGCTTCACATCAAAAATAGATTTTCCTAAAAACTTTTCAAGCCTTTGCGAAAATTCATTTTTTAAATAAGTTCTAAGCGAGTAAAAAACCCCGTCTTTATCAAGCTGTTTTTGTACAATACAGCTGTACAGATAACCAAACTCACCATGCAAAGACGAAACAATCGTTTCAAGAACATTAGACAACGGACGAGATGAATTCATCATATCCCAAACATGCTCTAAGGTAAGCAAAGTCTGATTTGCTTTATGCAATTCTTCGGTACGCTGCGCAATTTCACGTTCAAGAGCTTGATTTCTTTGGTACACTTCAAGATAGTCTTTTTTGTGTTCGTAAATCTGGCTCTCGACTCGTTTTAGATTTTCATTTGATGCTTTAATCCAGTCAAAAAAACCCATAGCAAATATTATACAACTATATTTATATATTTTACAATACCACGTTTTGTTGAGTGCTAATCTTTCACCCAGTATTTATCAAGCCATTTTGTCGGTTTTATGTACCTGAAGCCCATTTTACCGAAATAACCCTTATATGCCTGTTTTGGATTGGGCTTACCATGAAATATTACAATTTTTGCCTCATCAGGATCGCGCGGCACCTTAAACCAGCAGATTGGAAACTTGTGCAGGCAACATCTTTTAAAACTTACGCACCAGTCTTTGTTCCAATATTTTAAAATGCCTTTTTCAAACATTTCATAGGTTAAAAATGCCTGTTCGTTTTTAAAATGTTTTCTTATGGCAGTTCCAAGACCGTAAAAGTGCTCAAGCACCTCTGGGTGTTTGCCTATCTCAAAGCGAAAAACAGAGGAGTTGCCTATAATATCATCAGGAAAGTCCCAATCTTTTATAATTAAAAACTCTCCTTCTTCCTCGAAAAAAGCGTCAATGTTTTGACGAATAACGATATCTAAATCCAAAAAAAGCGCACTGCCTTTTAAATCGTACAATTCTTGATTAAAAACAGTAAGCTTTTTCCACATTCTATCGGGAATTCCGTCCTCCTTTAGAGGCGGAATAGGGAAAGTTTCAATATTTTTATCAATCCCCTCGGGATTATCCGTAAAACAGACAAACCTATGAGGCACAGTTATATTTTTTTGCACCATCTTATAAAGGCGATTAACATAAGACGAGTCAAACTTATCGCCCCATTTCATGCATATAATATTTTTATCCATTACACTCTCCAACAAAAAACATCAAAAGGTGAAACCTTTCAATACTTACGCACCTTCATCAATGTCTTGCAGCGCACCCATTGCCTCAAGCTGTTTCTTTTTTAAATTATGCATAACAGCGTCTACAAGCAACTCATAAGACTTTGATTCTTTAATTTTTGGCGAAAACTCTTTTGCAAGAGTTTCTCTTACCATTTTTTCAAGCTTATCGTTATCGTACCCGACAGACTTTTTCTCATCGGGGATAAGATAATCAATGTACTTTGAACCTATTTTGTAGTCTTGAATATTTTTATACATAAACCATTTTAATTTTGGGCTTATGTTTGCAAGTTTTCTGACTATTTTAAAATTTTTGAAATTCATCCTAACCTCAGATGTTGTGCTTTCTCTTTATTTAAGTGCCCTGAATAAAAAAAGTGTCAGATTTTCTGAATTTATTAACAAAAGTTTACTTAATTGTATAACATTTTAGCACATTTGCAAAGTTTTATATTTTTGTAAATTTTCTTTACAAGTTAAGAAAAATCATTAAAGTTTTAGTACAAAAGTTACGATGGTATCAATACAAGGATAGACTCTTAAAGGAGATAGCGACTGATGTCCACAAATTTCAACATAAAATCTTTCGGTTTAAATGTAATTCCAGATTTAAAACAAGGTAAACACCCCGTACAAAGTGTTGAAAAAGCAATAGGGGATATGTGGGAGCCTGTGCTTGATTATCTTGCCACAAACGAAAATGTTTTTAGCGGAGAGGTTGCCCAAGAAATTAATAAAATTAATATACAAACCATGCAGCTTGGCACAATTGTAAACGCAGACAGAGAAACCAGAAACTTGGATACGAAATTTTAGATAATTTCCGTTCTTTCAATAAGTTGGCAACCGTCTTTTGAATATGTTGAAACAACATTTTTACCGTTATTTTTTGAATGGTAAAGTGCTGTATCAGCAGCATTTATAAGACTTTTTGGATCTACTCCGTCATAAGGGTATTGAGCAACTCCTATACTTGTTGTAGGAGATATAGTTGTTGCTTCATTTGCAGCAACTTCTATTTTTGATATATTCTTTCTTAGCCTTTGTGCAATAACAACAGCGTCTTCTTTTGTTGTTTCGGGTAATATAACAACAAATTCCTCGCCGCCGTAACGTGCGGGAATATCTATCTTTCTGACTGTTTCAGAAATTGTACGTGCCAACTCTCTTAAAATCTGGTCACCTACCAAGTGTCCGTAAGTGTCATTAACATTTTTAAAATTATCAATATCAAGCATTAAAAGTGACATATCGCGCTTGTAACGAGCACAACGCCTGATTTCATTTTCAAGCAATGTATAAAAATGTCTGTAAATATAGAGTTTTGTAAGACCATCTTTTGTTGCAAGTTCGTATAATTTTGCGTTATCAATAGCAATAGCTGCCTGATTTGCAAGAGATGTCATAAATTCCAAATCTTTTTGGTTAAAAAGCTTACCGTTTTTCTTGTTTGTAATGTTAATTACCCCTATTGCCTCACCCTTTGCAATTAAAGGTACACACAAAAGAGAATGCGTATTTGTTAAAATATCTTTTACAATAAAACGGGGGTCTGCGGAACCAAGGTTTGTAATAATAGGCTTCCTTTCCAAAAAGACCATGCCTGCAACCCCTTCTCCTGCTTTAATTTTTGAACACTGAATAATTCCGTTATTTATGCCTTCTTCAACTTTTTTATCCTGCAAACCATATACAACCCTCACTTGCAGAGAATTTTGCGAATAATCATAAAGCATAAGTGAGCCTTTTTCAGCTTCAAGCGTGTCGATTGCTTTAGACAAAATAACTTGCAAAAGGCGCTTTAAATCATCAATAAAATTAACCGCTTGAGAAATGTTGTATAAAATTGAAATATTATAGAGAGATTTTTGAAGCTTAATTATTTCATGCTCTTTTTTCAAATCATTCAAATACTTGCCTATAATCGGCTCAATATAGTCAAATGCCAAATCAAGAACTTCTCTTTGTTCTTTTGTTAAATTAGAAAATGTATCACTTAGCCCTATAAAACAAAAACAAACAGGAACACCGTTTGAAAAAAAAGCTCTTAAATACTTTGGCTTTAGTTTTTCAAGTCCGTTTTTCTCCCAAAAAGAGGCAAAAAGTATATCTCCATGTTCATTTCTTGTATCTACGATTTTACCTTCATTAATCGCAGCCAAAAAAGCCTCGTTTTCTTGCTCTGACTCAAAACACTCATCAGCACGAGAATTTTGAGCAGTAACAACACTTCTGAAAATCTGCCCCTCCAAGACATAAAAAGAAACATTTTGGTTATTTATAAGCTTTACAATGTAGTCAGACATTTTTTTAAGCAGGTCATAAACACCCTGTGCCTGATTTGCGATAGTACTTATATCAAACATCCTGCTGAGATGGACTACATTATTTTCAATATTTGAAATTTCGTTAGTATCTGACATCTTTGCCTAAATCTTTTCTTATAACATTATAAAATAATATATGGTAAAATACAATTTTAGAGGGCATTAAAATACACAATTCGGAGGATAAATTGGGCGATATATGTAAAAACTGGACACAGTGGCTTAGCAAAACTCGTTTTTCTCACATGAGTGAAGTACAAATACAACAAACTTTTAATTGGCTTTTTGCACTCAGAGATATTGTAATCTCAAAAGCCCAAATAAAAGCAGGTGACAAAATAATCGATATAGGCTGCGGTAACGGGCTTTTAGCCTTTGGTGTAATAGAAAAATTCTCTGACAGCGTAGAAATTATATTCTCTGACAAATTTCAAGATTGCCTTGATGAATGCAAAAAACTTTTGGGCGAATGCGAAGTAAAAAATAATGCTACGTTTTTGCAAAGCGACTGTCTTGACATTAAACTTGCAGACTGCAGCGTTGATAAAGCTATGACACGCTCTGTTCTGGTACATATAGTCGATAAGCAAAAAGCAATAAATGAAATTTTTCGCATACTTAAAAAAGGCGGAATATACAGCGCTTTCGAACCGATAATAAAATCAAACACGAGATACCATGAACTTACAGACCCCTCGCAAATAACCGATTGGCAAGCTTTTAAAGAGGCGGAGGATGATTTTATGTCTGATATAAATGACCCTCTGACAAACTTTGACGCCCAATCAATTGCCCAAAATCTTGATATAGCGGGCTTTAGCGATGGCGATATTGATGTTCAGGATACAACTTCAAGCTACATTGCAACCAAAAGTTCTATTGCAAAGTGGTTCGACAGTGCTCCAAGCCCTGACAGGCCCACATCAAAAGAAAGATTTTTAAAATATTTTGATGAAAAAAAAGTAGACAACTACATACAAGAAGTCCAAAACGCCCTGCACAACAAAATGATAACAGTTACGTCAAAAACAATTTTTATAAGGGCAACAAAATGAAACAAAGAAAATGTCAAAGTTGCAAACAAACAAAAAATGTGGATTTGATGCACAAAATAACCAAAGAATTTAAAAGCAAAAAACTGTACCTAAATCCAAACTCAAAAATTCTCGGCAGAAGCGCCTATGTATGCAAAGCCAAAGAATGCATAAATAAACTTTTAAAGAAAAAAATTCTCTACAAAGCACTTAAAACAGACAGCTTAGAGCAAATAGAAAAAGAGCTTTTGTCAGTCGCTGTTGAGAGTTAAAAGAACATCCTGCGGGTAGACTTCATTTATTATTCCGCCCGTTGCGTTCACAACACAAAACTCAACAGGGGTATTTGGGTCCAGACCCAAGTCTTTATAGGAAATTTTAATTTCAATAACGTCTTTATAAGCATACTCATCATGCTTCATAAGCGTCATTTTCCAAAGTCCGCCCGGTATTGCTACATTCAAAACAGGAGGAAGCAAGTCTTTTTTATTAAAAGCAAACATAATCTCATGAGAGAAGCTGTTTTTTATTGTAGGGTATATATTTCCCGTTCTTGAAGCTGTTCTTACAGGAGATAAAACACTCTGCGAAGGAGTCCTTAAATAGATATGTATTTGATTTTTTATAAAATGATTACTTTTTGAAACTGTCTGATGATTAACATCAAACTTAAAATAAAGATTTTCACTGTTGCAACCGTAATATATTCCTTTTATGGATTTCCACTTTGAAAAAGTCGGAGAATCGGGCAAAAAGATATATCCCGAGTTTTCCCACTCATCAAGCACACCTCTTTCTATACCGTCTATTGTCGGACAAATATAGCCGCTGACTTGCCTTAGGGGTTTTCCAACCATGGAAATAAGCGGAATATTCAAATAATCAGGAATTGGAGAGGTAAAAAGCCTGTATACGTTTCTCAGTCTTTCGCGAAACAGATAGTCAAAAATAATATCGCTGCCGGATTCGTTAGGCTCGCCGTACCACCAAAACCAGTCAGAACCCTGAGCTATAAATATTTCGTCTTGTGCCTGATATATGGTTTGATTTGCCTGAGCCTTTTGTATATTTGTCTTTGCTTTTGATAAAAGCTCCTTGGAAAACTTTTCAAAATCTTCCTTTGTCCTGTTTAAATAATTCCAAGCAACATTTTTGGTAGGTTCGCCCACCCAAAGTTCAAAGCTCCTGTTTATCCAAGAACCTGATGTTATTTTAGAAAGCTCTTGCGGATTTGATTTGTCGATAAAATCACTCACAAGAGTAGTTTCAAGTGTATTATCTTCTTCTATCAGTTTATATAAAGTACTCAAAAATTCTTCACCGTCATTTTGGTAG
>DVJQ01000075.1 GCA_018716625.1 Candidatus Galligastranaerophilus intestinavium
AAATGAAAATGAAATTTATGTCGACAAACTTTCATTAATACCAAAATTAAAAGAAATTATAAACTCAAAATAATTTTGTAAAATTCTCAAACCGTGTGTTAATTTTTCTCAAGCCAACTGTTAATTTACATCCGTGAGGTCGAGAGGAACGAATCTCCCCTTGCTATTTTTTAATGCCAAAAAATATATTCTCGACAAAGGTCGAGATTACATCTCAATCTCAAAACTTGAAAATCAGGTCGTTTCACTCCCGATTTTCTTACGTTTTTAGATATACCGACCTCTAAGGCTCAAAGCAAGCTTTTCGCCTAAGAGTCTTATTTCCCTTGCTATTTTTTAATGCCTAAATGGCGCATTGAGCGCCCCTCACGGGTGCAAAAGTTCCACTTTTGCCCTCTCATAAAAATGCTCAACGGTTCGCATTTTTATTCGGCAGAGTCCGTGAGGTCGAGAGGAACGAATCTCCCCTTGCTATTTTTTAATGCCAAAAAATATATTCTCGACAAAGGTCGAGATTACTGTAATTTAACGACCGGTTTTATTTGTACGGATACTTTGATTATTTTGGCTTAGGTCGCTCTGCGAGGGCGTTTTCGGGTCGGAAAATTAAGTTTTCCAAAAATATCAAACTGCCGAAATGGACTTTTTTCGGACTGTACGGATAGTTTGATTTTTTCTTAATATAGCTGGATTACGCACCGTTTTTAAGGTGTACGGATAGTTTGATTATTTTAGTATAGTCCAGTTGTGCAAGGAATTAAGAAAGCGTAAGCCGTGTGTGAAAATAAAGACAAGCGATGAGCTTGTCTTTATTGAAACCAATCGATGGCGACGTTTCAAATTCTTGCCGAAGGCGAATTTGACAGGAGCAAAAAGTGTAAGCCAGGGTGAAGACCAAAACGATGAGTTTTGGTCGCAACTGTTGATAGGCGACGTAAGAGTTTTGCTAAGCAAAACTCAACAGGAGCAAAGGTCAATCAAAGCACAGTCACCATTCAAACTTTCGGAAAAATTAACACAAGGTTTTGGAAATTTTAATGATACAAGAATGACACAAAGCTCGCACCAAGTTATTATTTACAAGCTTATATGAAACATCTAATTTGTTATCTTGCCATAAATTATTTTCTTGACGATATGTTTTAAATTCATTGGCAACATCAACAAGTTCATTTTCACATTTTGCGCCAGTTGTTGTTATCCCTGCTTTTTCAACTTGAACTATTGGGATTTGATAGTCGAAAAGTTCTTTAATTTTTTCTCGACCTATTGTTTCGAATTCCTGTTCTTTTTGTTTTTCAATTTCTTTTAATGCTTTTTGATGAGCTTTTTTATCGTTAGAAAGTTTGTTATCAATTTCCAATATTTCAATTTTATATTTTTCATCAATTTCTTTTTTTACTTGATTTACAATATCATTGTATTGTTTTTCTTCTTCTTTCGTAAACTTTTTAAAAAAGAGTAAACTTGGTTTTATAGTTGCACCGGAAGCTATAAATACATCTTGTGGAATTGATGTAATCAAAAGAATTTTTGCACTTGATTCAAAGAAATCTCTAACTTTTTGTAAATTGGAATTATTTAAAACTCCTTCGGGAAGGACAATTCCCATTCTGCCACCAGGTTTTAAAAGATTTAAACATCTTTCCATAAATAGAACTTCTGTTAAGCCACTTACTTTACCTAATTTGAACCTATCGAGAACTTTTTGTTTTTTATAAATATCGTCATTCAATTGATTTAATTTTTGCAAATATTCAATTCCATAGCGTTCATAATAATGAAGCAATTTGGCTTGTACCTCACTATCACTAATTGAGCTTATCTGTTTTTTTTATATTTTCATCTTCAAGTATAGATAAGTCTAATTTAATAGGTATATCAATATCAGTAGAGGTTAAAGTTTGATTTTTTTCAACTCTTGCTCCAAAAGGTGGGTTTGTAAGAATTACATCAAACCTATTTTCAAAAATTCCATTTACGTTGATTAAACCATCATGATGATGAACTCCGCCATGACCATCCCCGTGCATTATCATATTCATCTTTGATGTTCTTGCCATTCTTGGGTTTGCATCAGTACCATATATGCAGCTTGATGACAGTCTTGAGATTCTTCTATTTTTCTCTGCTTCAGATTGATTATGATAGGATTTATTTGGAACACTTATATCAATTGTTAGTTTTTTAATATAATCACTATATTTTTCATTAACTTCAAGCTGTTCTTTTTCTGACAATTTTTCATATTCTTCATTAAAAAGTTTAGCTTTTAAATCTTTTTTATATTGTTCAACATCTTTTTCGATTTTATCTCTAACATATTCAAAGGCCTTAATTAAGAAACCCCCGGAACCGCAGGTAGGGTCGCAAATCGTTTCACCCTCCTGAGGGTCAAGGACTTCTACCATGAAATCTACTATTGTACGAGGTGTAAAGAACTGTCCTAATTCACCCCTAAAAGTTGTTCCTAAAAATTGTTCAAATGCTATACCTTTTACATCATCAGATGTTGCTGAAAGATTGTATTTTTCAAGTTCTTTTACAATTTGTTCAAAGCTATATTGTTTAATTTTAATTGTTTCATAAGGTTCAAATAACTTGTCTTCTGCAAACTCATCTTTTGTTGCTTTAAATAAATATTGCATGTAAGGTATTTGAGCTTCTTTTGGCAAGTGCTTTTTAATATTTTTTTCAAAATGTTTTTCATCTTTTTGAAATTTTTCTAAAGAGAATAACACATCTTCATCCGGATTACGTTCATATCTTATTTTCATAAATAAGATTTTACTTATTTCATCAAATGCGGCTTCTGGAGAAAGTTTGTCATTGTTTCGAATAATGCAATGACATTTAAAAAGCAGTTTTGCAAATTCATCTCTGGAAAAAGCCTTAGTTTGTGATAATAATTTATCAATCTTCTTTTGGTCGTTGATTATTGAAGCATTTGGAATATCAATAATTTCATCCAAATCTTTTGGCATAGAATCTTTATCAACTCTAAAGAATTTAGTTTCCTTAGCATTAGTCGTTACAAAGAAACTTGCACCAGACCACGCTGCGTAGTTTGCACCTTGATAATAATCTTGCTGTTGAATTTTAACGGTTTCGGCTTTACACTCGATTACAATAAAAGCTGCTCTGTTTTTTGTTTATCTTCTTTAGATTTCCAAATAACAATATCTGCTCTGGCTTTTCCTTGACCTCTGTGCGAATTATTAACTTTTAATTCTTCGTCCATTTGTTCAAGGCTATATCCGTAAACATTTACTAATCGACAAATATAGTTTTGTCGAACTTGTTCTTCCGGTGTTAACACAAGCCATTTATCTCTTAATGGAGAATAAATTTTATTACCATCAATCTGCACTTCCAGTTTTAAAGCCATAACTAACCCTCACTAACTTGATTTAATGCTAGCATAAAAATTAGGAATTTAACATTTGAAATCTTTTAAACCACATTTGAAGACACATTAAACATCGATTAAATCTACATCAAATCTTTTGCTAATTTAGGAAGCAAATTGTTGTATTTTTTCAATAAAAATATTAATTTTTGTAAAAAATTTGCATTATAAAACCGAAAAAACAAATTTAGGACGTTATTATAATACAAAGTAATTTGGGGAGGATTATAAATGCAAATACACGCCATATCACCATATAGCTCATCTGCTGGTATAAAAAAATATAACAATTATACTTACACTAGTAGTTTTAAAAAGTTGCAATATGTTAAAGACTCTTTTGAGAAACAAAATTCAGATGTTTCTTTTACAGGTTTTAGAAAGAGAAAAGCGAACGAAACCAGAATTGAAAAAAATTTAGCTGATTCACTCAAAAGCGTTTCTATTAAGGGGATGCCTTTTTTATTGGGGTTAGCTGCTTCTGCCGCGATGGTCAAAATGGGGGATGGTGCCAAAGGCTTGCTGAGTGATAAAGATGGTTATTTGGTAAGTCCGGACGGCGTAAGTTCAGATATGATTAATATCGACGAAAAAGCAGGTATAATCAAGTTTGAAGGCACTGGTATTGAGATTAAAGCTGATGATTACGATTATGTAGATTGGGAAAACGGTGTATTTAGGAATTTCGACGGTAGTGTTGACATTGATTTAGGTGCTAATAAATTTATCGATACGGAAAATGGTATTTTTGTCGATCCTGCTGAAAAGATAGCAGCTGTACTGGATGGTGAACATTTTGAAAACATAGCAATTCCTCATTTTCCAAGTTTTGGTTCAGGTTATCCAACCACTTCTTGGGACGACAGGTGGGGAACCATACAAAACCGTTATGCGGATGAATACGAAAAATCTAGTGCCCTAGATAAGGCTACTTTATTTATAAAGAACTTATTTAATAGTGATTCTCTTGTTGAGAATGTTGCAGAATCTAAAGATATTTTTGGCAACGACATTATGACTGCAACCGATTCAGACGGTGATACTTATTTAACTTCAATGCCTCGAGGTATTATTAACGACCCTGTATTTGCTAAATTCCAAGCTATGCTTGGAGGTGACAAAGAAACTGCTATTGAAACATTTAACAATGCAAGATTGCAAACATACCTTGAAGACAACTTCCCTTCATTTGGCACAAGAGTTTTAGCATATGAAGGTGGTAGGCATTCTAATGGTGGTCACATTGCCCCAGAGCATGAAAGATATGACGGACAACAAGTTCAAGAAGTACTAAATAAAATATCTGAAGATGGAGGTTATTTCCCCGATCCAGGTAGTGAAGAAGCGGTTAACTTTGCAAAATACCAAAATATAATGTTAAAAAGTGGTTTTTGGGAAAAACCTTTAATTTCGCCAAATATGTTACTCGATGTAGATGGAGATGGCAAGCCTGATATAGATATTGACGGCGATGGAATTCCTGATTATGACACAGACGGCGATGGAATAATTGATTTAAGTTCAGAAAGTGGCGGCGGTATATTAGGTGCTTTATTAAGATTTGTGAAAGGTTTAGCAGATTAATATGAAAATAACCCCGTTTATTGATAAATTTGATACTTGCTATAATTTCCGGTCTAGAAAAACAGCACGAAATCGGGTTTTTGAGAATCGCGCAGAAAATATTGCTAAGCATTTTGTGATAAACGATTATAGCTATGAAATAACAAATGGTTTTGAAAATTATAATACTGCACAAAAATTGTTTAGAAAAAACCTGCAAAATGGTAAAGGAATTTTTGGCAATCCTGAAAATTCTGAATTATTGATACAAAATGACAAAATAAGAAGAAATGTAGTTAAATTTTTTGCACAATATTCACAAGAGGAGTTAGATAAATTAGATTCCAAAAAAATCCTAACAATGGATGAGGTTAGATATAGAAATGATCTTAAAGAAGTTAGGGATTTTTTTAATGAATATGATAGCTTATGGACTGAAAATGAACAATATTTTAAATCCCAAAGACCTGTGTATACTAAAAATATAGCTTTTGCGGGCAATATGACCAGAAAAGATGAAGGTTATTGCAAAAATATTGTTCATGTTTATTCGGTTGCCTGTGGTGCGGTTTCAGCTGCGCTTGGCGAAGGTGCTGCTGTAGGTGCCGATACTTTACCTCTTAGAGTACTGCAATTCGCTATGTTTACAACAATGGCGGCATATTTAAATGTGCCGCCAATTCCATCGTTAGAGTATTACACAAAAGAAATGTTTGCCGGCGCTACACTTGGTGTTGGCGGAGCGAAACTCGTTACATCTTGGCTTGGTATTGGAGGTCATATTGCCTCTGGTGCGACAGGTACATCAGTAGTTACGGGTGGTGGCTCAAACGCCGCAATAACAGGAGGGGTTCGTGCTGTAAATGCAACATTGAGTACATTTATTACCGAAAAAATGGGCAGAGGTTATATTAATCGCGTCAAAAACAATAGAATGAATTTTAGGGACCAAACTATAGAAACTGCCGCTTATTTTGTAGGTAGAGGTCTTTTAACATCTGATAATCCGTTTAAAGATATGATGAGTGTTGATTTTAAAGACGCTTCTTCGCCGGATTTAATTAAAGGCGCACTTGAAAGAATTCCTGCAAAGTCACAAGAGGCAATAGTTACTGCTCTCGATTTGGCAAAAGAATTTTCTAACAGAGCAGGAACAATGTTTACGATTAATTTTGTTGTAGATTTGTTTTCAAGCAAGGAGACAGATCCTGAAAAAATAGTGAAACGCGCTAAGGCTATTTTTAAACAATCTTTAATTACTGCGGCAGTTTATCAATTGTGCGATATTACAGTTGAAAAAAATATAACAAGAGAAGCAACAGAAACTATTAAAGATATACAAGAAAATCTTGACAAATACCCAGAAGTTTACCATGCAATTATAAATGCTGAACATGAATTCTTTGAAAAAGTAAACATTGATACTTTGAGTGCAGAAGCTTTTACAAGGCAATTCAAAAACAAAACATTTGTGCATAATCTATCAATTTTTTCCAATAGTATGCTTAACGAGGTCTCTATTGCAATAGTCAATAGAAACAGAGCAAAGCAAGCACGGAAAATATATGATGCCCAGAAAAGCATTAATCAAGAAAATCAAAAAAGGAAAGAGACTGAAAGCATGCTAAGCCCCGAAGAACAAGCTGAAGTTCAAAGACAGGTAAAAGAGCTTGAAGCTATTATGCAGTCTCAAAAAGAATTTTATAAAAGCGAAAAGGGTTTTGGCTATGGAAGAATTGCGGGCTATGAAAATATAAAAAGTGATTTAACACTAAAATTTATTCAACCGGTAAGTACAAAAGATACTGATTTAGCCAGTAAAATCCCAAATGCAATACTATTTTTCGGGCCGACAGGTGTTGGAAAAAGTGAACTTACTCGTGCGCTGGCAGAACAAGCAAAATGTTTAATGCCAAGATTTAAAGACCCTGAAAATGCACAAGAGCTTCACAATAAACTTGATTTTATAGTTGAAAAGGCTAAAAACGGAAAAAGACACAGCGTTTTAATTATCGATGAATTTGATGACTATGGTTCAGACCCTGAAGAGGCAAAAATATTTGCTGATTTTATAAAAGATTGTGCACAAAATAATATTACCCTACTTTTAACTACTAATAATCCCCTAGACATAGATAAAAGTATTTTAAGTCAAACAATAAATATCCCCATTGGAATTCCAAGCAAAAAAGATGTTTCAGAAGTTTTAAAATTTTATCTTGAAAATTTAGAACAAGGCGAATGTGATGAAATTGCAGATACAATCATAAAAAAATCACAAAATTCAGCTTTTTCAAATTCTCAAATAAAAAGTATGTGTATAAAAGCAATGCGTCTAGACAGTACAAATTTAAAAGATCGTATGATACAATTAATAAAGTCAACATCGCCTGAAATAACAAAAAAAGAACTTGATAAATTTAATAATGAAATCAAGGAATTAGAGGGAATATAAAAAATGAAAATTGTGCCAATTAATTCGGTAAAAACAACAAGTTTTAGTGGAAAATTACAAAGTTTTTCTGCCCCCTTTAGCAACAAGGGAAATTTGACCAATGGTGAAGCGTATGGGTTAACCTGTTTATTAACGGCAATTCCAGGAGTTGAGTTTGTAAAAAAAGGTTTTAAAGGTGCAAGCACAATGGGAAAATTTGGCAAGATTGCAGGTGGTGCTGGAATTACTTTGGGTTTAGCAATTCCAATTTTTGCTGTTTTAAAATCATTAAATATTTTGGGCAGACCAAGCAAAAAAAACAATTCTGATAATTAAATCTTTTTGAGATAATTTTCTATATCACATCTTAAAAGATAAGCGTCTCTTTCCTTGCCTTGCATTTCGCATATCATAGCTAAAGTTTCTTTTATACGTACAACTTCTCTGTAGTCACCTTTTCTTAAAGCCCTTTCGGCGCGCTCCGTGTACCAGCATTTATGTATTTCTAGTTGTTGCTTATCCATATTTACTATGAACGGGTCAAGGTGGAGTTTCCAATCTTTCTTTTGACCTAGCGTTAAATCATCTATATTTATTCTTAAGGGAATTCTCCTTTTGTTTTTCAAAAATGCACTGTCTATATCTGAAGAATTAGAAACTTGAAAGACTATTGTTATGGGCTCCTTGTTCTCTGATAGTGAAAACAAAAACGCTTTCATTTCACCGATTGTCTCGTTTGTTACTTGCGAACTTTTTAAAATATGTGAAAAATCTTCAATAAATAAAACTGTTCTTTTGCCACTTTTTTCATAATTTTCCTGAGCATATTGTAATTCTGTATTTAATCTGTATAAAGCATCTTCTTCATCGCTCGGAAGTGCAAAAGAAACAGTTCGAGCTGCAACTTCATTCTTTAACCAATTAAAAATCTCTTCTCGTCTGCTTTGTTCTGAGCCTTCAAGCATGACTACAGTCGGAGTTTGTTCTGAATTCTTTTCTACCGATGCAAGAAAATATGTTGTTAATTTGTCTTTGATTTTAGAATTCAGCTCTTCTTTTTTAAGGCGCTCATTTCTTTCTGCTTCTTTTTTATTTAATTCAGCTTCAAGTTGTTTTCGTTTTTCATTTGCTTTTTTCTCTGCCAATTGCAGTTCTCTTAATTTTTGATTATTAAGATCAACCATGGCATGTCTTACTTTTCTTATAACTTGTTCTGTTTCTTTTTCTGGTGCACTTGTGAAACAATATTTAAAAAAACCCATTTGATTCATAAGCTTTTGCATATGTTCCATCTTTAAACTTTCTTCCCAATTTTCTTTGCCAAGATATTTCTTTGCATACTCAATTACTTCCGGCGAATAGTATTCAGACGGTCTAAATGAAGTTGTAATTGCATCTCTAAGCTCTGCATTAAGGCGCATTAGATTACTTCTACTTTTTTCAGTTTCGCATTGTTCATACTCTAAAAGTTCTTTAAGTATGGTTGTGCGTTCGTTTTCATCATTTGTTTCTTGAAGGCGTTTCATAAACTCATCATGTTTTTGAATAGAACTACCAAAAGTTAATTGATGATTGGCAATATTTTTAATTGGGAACCTTTTGTAAACATTGTAGTTATTAAAATATTGTATTACGACTTTCATTTTTCTCTTCTTTTTGCCTGTTTTTTATACAAAATATTATTGTGCCAATAGTTAATCCAACTAGTGTGCTAACAATAACAGTTTTTTTTGTAAAAACTTTATTATGTTGTGCAGTTTTGTTTACAAGATTGTCCGTAAATTCTTTTAATGGTTTTTCAACTAAATCTGTAAATTTTGTTTTTAAGTCCATGCTTAATTTCTTTAAAGCGGCTTCTTGATATTCTTTTGCTGCTTTTGATTTTTTCAAACTTTCTTTTAAACTTGCAATTCTTTTTGGTGATTTTTCATTAGGAAGTACCTTTTCAATATAGTCAATACCGTTTTCTTTTATTGTTTTTAATACTGCATTAACTCTTTGCAAATTATCATTTATTGTATTTACGTCAGAATTTTTATTAAATTCTTGCAATAGTGTTGTTTTATATTCTTCTATTTGAATTTTAACAGAATTATTTTTTTTGTGTTTATTAAATTGTGCAACCGCAAAACCACCAATACTACCTGCAGCGGTCGCTATGACAGGAATTAGTAAATCTTTGGAGGTAAATTGTTTTTTATTTGGTTGTTGTGCAACATCTTCTTTTAGTAGGGCATTATTTTGCATCGAGGTATTAACCCGATTATATGCAGGCAAATAAGAGGTGTTAAATTGTATAAAAGGACTATTTACCCCTGTCATTATTCATCATCCCCCACTAAAAGTTCTTTTTCTTCTTTGTATTTTGCCATACTTTCTCTGTCTATACCGGGAGTCTCTCTTTTTATATGATAAATTAAATCTTCTTGAGTTATGACATCAGAGCTTTCTATGCATTCATTGCAAATACTTTCGATTTGAGAATTATTATAAGCTCTTTCGGGCTGCACGGAACATAAGACTTCTGCAAGTTCATAAAAATCAATCTTACTTGTGTCAATATTTTCACAATCTTTCAAATAATGTTCAAATACTAAAGCAGCGTTGGTCTCATCCGGAGGGTCAATACAAACCTTTATAGGCATTCTTTTTGGACCACGTATTGCGGAAGGAATTTCCAAAGGGTTATTTGTCGTAGCAAAAACAGTGCAATGATAATCCTTGGAACAGACTTCTAAAAATTTTTTTAATTTAGCATTAATGGAAGAACCTTCATAGGCAAATCTGTCAATTTCATCAACGAGAATGATTGTTCTTTTGCCGGTATCAAGGAAATTTTGCTGGGCTATATTTGCATTAGATAAAAGATTATCATAAAAACTTTTTTCTCTGTCACCTTTGCTTCTTGCGGTTCTAGATGATTTTGCTTCAACAAAATTGCAATTTGCACTATTTGCAAATGCTTTAGCAAAACTTGTTTTTCCGTTTCCAATTGGTCCAAAAAATAATATTGAATTTGGGAATTCGACATCTTGTCCTGCTGCTTCCAAAGGCAAGAGATTTATAAAACTGTCTGTTAATATAAATTTTTCTTTTTCATAACCTGCAATGGAATCAAAACCCTTGTGTCTACTTTTTTTATTTGCAATAAGTTCTGCTCTTTCCTGCTTTATCCGAGTTGCAATTAAAAGTGCCTTCTTAGCTTCTTCTAATTGAGCTTTGTCAGCATTATTCTTTTTTAATAATTCGCATTTTTCTTCAAGCAGCTCTACAACTTTGCTTTGGGTTTCAAGAGCGGCTTCCTGTGCACTTAAAAAACCACTGATTCTATCGTCTGTCTCTTTTTGTATTTTTGCTATCTTTCTTTTTTTAAAAAATCCAGTTACTTGTTTTTTCTTTTGAGAACATGTATCTTTGATGTTTTTCAGTCTTTCTTCGAACTTTTTTGCAATGTCATCATTTTCGCTAATTCCGCTGTTTGCATATTCAAATTGATCGCCAGAATTGAAGTCTCCAAGAGAGATGCCTTTAAAAACAACTTTTTGATTGGTATTATTGAAAGAATTTGTATGATTAATTTTATTATACCTGTTATAGCTTATTTTCATAACACAACATTTATTTAAATACCCGATAATGCAAAACGCCTAAATAATTTTTGTTGCTAAAAATTGTGACAATTATTATATTATAAAATTTAATATATAAAAATAATTTTGAAATCTTAGCTTCTATGAAGCCTGATATGTGGACTTAGAAAACTTATTTCATATTTTGAGCATGCATCGGAGCAAATAGCTATTTGCCTTGTTTCTTATAACTTGATTATTGTTTTCTTAAATTATCAACAAGTTGCGATAATTATGTATTAAATCAAAAGGCAATTTTATGCCTTACCAAAATAATCAAACTAAGCGTACATAATAATCAAACCATGTGTTCCTTTACTTGCTTAACCCTGCATAATCTTGTGAATAAGAAAATTGTGTCATACGCCCCCCCTATCTTTTTTTACCTTCTTTTATTAACCTTAAAAATCTCGGTTGTTTTTCTATAACAATTTTCGGCCGGTAATGCATATCCATTGTGTACAAAAATATCCCCGTTTTTAAGTAAAATCATATGAGGTTTAACACGCGCTATTTTTAAATTAGCACTTTGAGTAAAGGTATTTGTTTTAGGATCATATATTTCAGTGCTTTTTAGTATTTTTGGACCTGAAAAAGAAAATATATAGTTGTTTTTATAGCTATGTCCGCCTGCAATTAATACTCTTCC
>DVJQ01000076.1 GCA_018716625.1 Candidatus Galligastranaerophilus intestinavium
ATTTGACAATTGTAATATTCCATATTTTATTGACACAAGAGATAGTGTGCCAAAATTGTTAAAAATGTACAGCATACATTTTCAGGGTTGGAAAAAGGGTTTGATGTCCAAATATTGCACTTTTGATAAAAAGGAACAGATTAAACAAATTAATTATTCTAATGAGGATTTAGAAAGAATTTTTAGTATTAAAATTAACAAACCAAAGCCACAAAAGAGGTCTTTGGGCAGAATTTTGTCAAACATAATAGAAATTTTTGTCCCCTCAAGAAAACTTCGCACAAAAATAAGAGAAAAACTTGTCGGGTATACCCCATATTATTAAAATAAAAGAGTCTGCGGGGTTCTTTTTGCAGACTCTTGCCGAATTTGTCCATATTATCGGACAAATATCTGCGGACTTTGGATTGAAAAGGAATTGAATAAAATTATATTCTGGCGCCGCATGCCTTATATAAACCGATGTAGTCAACAAGGTATTCTGTTTTTTGTTGCGCTACAAGTTGGTTGATTGTCAACAGGTTTTCTCTAAATTGAATAAGATCCAGTTTTGATATTACACCTTGATCATATTTCATTTGGTTGTAATTAAAATCTTTTTCTTCAAGTTTTTGCTGTTCAAGAGTTCTTGATAATTTTTCCCAATCAAGATTTGCGCTTACCATTGCGTCATTAACCTCTTGAATGGCTTGAAGATTTGTTTTTAGATATTCTTGCAAAACTCTTTCATACTGTGCTTTTTTAAGTCTTAAGTTTGCAATTCTTTTTCCGCCGGTGAATACAGGCAACATTGCCCCCGCTGCCAATGACCAGAGCATATTTTTTGTTGTAAACAGACTTCCAAAATCTGCAAAACTGTTAAAAAATGCAAGACCCGTAAGGTTTATAGTAGGTAAAAATTCTTTTTTTGCTACTCTTACGTCAATTCCTGCTTTTTCTACCATTTTTGCTGCCCTCAGGTAATCGGGTCTATTTTCTATAATTTCCGATGAAACCTGAGCCGGAATTTTGTTTGCTATAATTAACTCATCAAGAGTTATTCTCTTTAGAGAATTTTTATTTTCAGGACTTTCACCAACTAAAACAGCAAGCTGATTTAATAGTTTTTCTCTTTGCTTTTCAAGCTCTATGAGGTCACTTTGCCCTTTTACGAGTGCTTTATTTGCCCTTACTGTATCAGCCGTGCTTGCAAGACCTTCTTTGTTGCTTAAAACCATAAGGTTATATATTTCTTGCCTTTGGTTGTTTATTTCTTTTTGTAATTCAATTGTTTTATCCATTCTTACAATGTTAAAATAAACTGTTCCTACAGCAGACGCTACCGCTATATATGCTGCTCTTTCATCTATTACTGATGCTTCATATTGTTTTTGTACCGATTTTGTTTTATCCCTGTTTTTTAAGAATATATCCGCTTCGTAATTTGCAATGCCGGGCAGCGAAAAGGCGCCTACGCTGTCTGATGTGCCGGGCAGCTTAACAAGTGCCGGTGAAAATCCTACGCCAATTTGAGGCAGTTCTGTGCCAAATTGTATTTTATAATTTTGGTAATATTCTTCAGTGCTTATCGTAGCAATTTTCATGTCATGGTTTTTTTGTAAGGCAAGCGCAATGTATTCGCTCAAGTACGGGTCTTGAAAACTGCTCCACCAATCTGTATTTATATATTCAACCTTCGCTTTTAAACTTTCGTCTTTGTTTTTCTTTTTAAATAAATTCCAACTTTTCTTTTCTTTTTTGGTACTGTCCTTTTTTTCTGTGGTCGTAGAATTAAGCTGCTCAGCTGTATTTATATTATCTTGAATTGCTTGTGCCTGAATGCAAAACGAAAACTGTAGTGCAAACAGTAGTGTTAATGCTGTTAATCTTTTCATTTGATGTTCCTTAGTTTTTTATTGCATTTTTTATAACAGTATGCTAGCATATTATTGTTGCAATTGCAACATGTATTTTTTACAACATTAATACGGTCTTTTATGGAAACTAAAAGTGATATAAAAATAATGCACTATACCGATTCTCCATCTTACGAGTTGGAGCTAACTTCCAAATATTGTAAAGCATTATTAACTCAGCTTTTCAATAAAGTTTGTTCTGAAATTACGCCTGAAGAATTTGCTGTTTTAGATACTCTGTGCTGCAATAAAGGTCTTTGTCAACGTGATTTGGCGAAATTAATATTACGTGACAGAGCAAATACAGGCAGGGTTCTTGATTCGCTTGAAAAAAAAGGTTTTGTTGTAAGGCATAATGATGTTAAAAATAACCGACTGATACGGCGTGCTGATATAACGCAAAGTGGTTTGGAAATTTTAAATGACCTTACCCTTAGATTTCAACCGATACACGAAAAAATGTGTAAAATTTTTAGCAATGAAGATATAATGATTTTGCGTGCATCACTCAAAAAAATGCGGCACGCAATTTCTCAAATAGTAGATATGCATATATAAGCAGGAGTAAATATGGAAAACGAACAAGTTAAAGAAGAATCAAATGAAAAGAAAGTTACAAAAAGACGTTTGTTAATTGTTGGTTTAGTTCTTGTTGCTATTTTTGTGGCATTTTTTGTACATAATGCGCTTAAATATCAATCTACCGATGATGCATACGTTGAAACAACTACGGTTCAGGTTGCACCAAGGGTAAGCGGACAAATTATTGAAGTGCACATTGACGATAACCAAAGGGTGAAAAAAGGTGATTTGGTTGCAGTTATTGATCCTG
Organism: Candidatus Galligastranaerophilus intestinavium; assembly: GCA_018716625.1. Taxonomy (GTDB): domain Bacteria; phylum Cyanobacteriota; class Vampirovibrionia; order Gastranaerophilales; family Gastranaerophilaceae; genus Galligastranaerophilus; species Galligastranaerophilus intestinavium. Next base: position 2,728 of record DVJQ01000076.1, read on the forward strand.
TTGATTACGAGATAAAACTTGAGCAAGCACAGGCAAAGTATGAAAAAGCACTCTTGGAACAAAAATATGCGCTTAGTGCAAGAGATGCGGCAAATTCTGAAATAGCTGCTGCTAAGGCTGATTTAGAAAGATATAAAAATTTATATAAGGGCGGTGCGGTTTCCAAGCAAATGTTGGATAATGCTCAAACAAAATACGATAACGCTGTTGCACGACAAACATCTGCAGAACAGGCTGTTATGTCAAAAACAGGTGGACTAAAAGTTGCGGATGCAAATATAAAAGAACTTAAAGCACAACGTGACCAAGCTAAATTAAATTTATCGTATACAAAAATCTATGCACCGCAAGACGGTACTGTTTCAAGCAGACGAGTTGAAGAAGGTATGTATGTGAATGTTGGTTCGCCTTTGTTCACAATTGTTCCTGACGATATATGGGTTGTTGCTAATTTTAAAGAAAATCAGCTTCGTCACATGAAAGTTGGACAAGTTGTAGAAATTAAAGTTGACACATACCCTGATAAAAAATTTAAAGGCAAAATTGATTCAATTCAAAGGAGTTCCGGTGCAAAATCGAGTATGTTCCCTCCTGAAAATGCTGTCGGTTCTTTTGTAAAGATAGTACAGAGAATTCCGGTAAAAATTGTTTTTGATGAGGAAATTGATAAAGACGTTTATAATATTGTACCGGGTATGTCAGTTGTACCAAAGGTAAAAGTTAAATAATACTTTTTGTTTTATGTGGCGCAACATGTCTTTTGCGCCACATTTTTATACATCGGGCATAATTATGCTAAATTCTGCGCCTTTATTTTCTTCGCTTGATACGCGAATTGATCCGTTTAGAGTGTTTATAATTTTATTTGATAAATACAGCCCAAGCCCCATGCTTGCTTTTGAGTATAACTCTGCAGCACTGTAGTATTTGTTAAATATTTTATCTATGTTTTCTTTTGATATTCCATGTCCGTAGTCTCTTACCCTTACAATATAATGAGTGTCGTTATTTTCCAGTGTTACATCAATGTAGTCGGAATTAATACCATATGTTATTGCATTTAAAATAAGGTTTTCGATTACTCTTTTTAGTAAAAATACATCAGTGTTTATTTTATAATTCGGCTCAAGATGGTCATAGAGTCTTATTACTTTATTGTGAAGTGAAGCTATTGAACTTAGCTGATACACTATATCTTCGATAAAACTTTTTAGCATGATATTTTCTTGGATTTTTGGTACAAAGCCTTTTTTTTCAAATTTATGCGAATCAAGCAAAGACTCTACAAGGTGTCTTAAATCAGAATTTGAAATTTTAATATTTTTTATTGCATCTTTTTGTTCTGTACTCAATTGTCCAAATTTACCTGCCAAAAGCAAATCCAAGGTATTGTCTTGCGCTATTATGGGAACTTTTAGGTCATGTGTCAACATGGCTATAAAATCTTCTTTTATATTATTGGCTTCTTTTTCCTTTTCTACATACTCTTGAATCATCTTATCTCTGTCTAATATACTTTCTAAAAGGCTGTTTAAGCTTTTTGAAAGCTCGGTTGTCAAAACTGACGGACCTTTTTGCGCCCTTATTTGCAAATTTCCCCACCTTGCACTTGAGACACAGTTGCAAAGTGATTTTAAATATTTTATTATGTCGCAATATTTTGAAAGCAGCTTGGAATATTTAGAACCTACAAAAGCACTAAGTATTGCAAATACTGCAAGAATTCCCAAAATAAACCACTGTAATATTAACTCTTTCATTTTACACCTTTTTTGCTTTATTTTATCACATAATTGTGTTATGATTGTTAGGCAATTTTTTGCATTCACATGTTTTGTGTATTTAGGTGTGTAAAGGTGTTAATATGAAGATACAAAATGTCGGTGTAAGACCTTATTTTTACAACTCAAAAAAAAGTAAAAATGTTGGTAATGCAGTTAAAGAAAATAAAATGTATGGGCAATTTGCCTCAGATAAAGTTTCTTTTGGGAGCATTAACAAGAGCATGTGCTATTCAAGGATTTGCAATCCTGCTCAGGAGGCTATAGAAAAAGAAGAGTACAGGCAAAAACTTTTAAGTGCTTATTTTTCAAAAGTATATGATAAAAGTGGCAATCCTGTTGTTTGTCCTGACGGTGAAGTTAAAACCGAATTGGATAAAAGCATAGTTGATAAGTTGGACAAGTCTAATTTTGAGTTTGAACTACCAATGGGACAAGGTGTGTTTAGAGGTCCTATAAAACAAGCTATAATTAATTTTATGGTGTCTGACGACAGACTCCCCGACGGTTTTTGCGGGGTTTTGCATGGAACATCAAAAGAAAATCTTGCAAGCATTTTAAGTCATGGCCCGAATTTAAGAAATGCAAGAAACACTGCATTTGGTCCGGGTATGTATTTTGCGCTATGTGAGGCAGATGCACAGGACTATTCGCCTGCAAAACTTAAAGCTGATGTTGTTCGAGCAGAACATGCTAACGGTCAACGCGGCAAATTTGTTCGTTTAAACGAATGTTTTTACAATAAAATTACAACTCCAGAAGTTTATAATGCTCTGGACAAAATTCTTGATATTGAGCCTGAGCCGACTGAGTATGATCCGCTAAGACCTTCTTATATTCCGACCGTTAAGTATGAAATTCCTACAAGGGTGCTTGATGAATATTGCAGAAATATTATAAATAATGATTTGGGTATAGATGTTGCATATGCCACAGCCCCATATCATAACACTTGCCTTGTTGTTTTTAATCCGGATTCTATAGTAAATATGTCGGATTATTCTCAAGATGAAGATGATTTTTTGAAAAAAGCGTTTAGTTCTTTCCCTTTGTGGTAGAATAACTAAATGAACTTGATTGATGTTATTTTTCTTGCATTTGCTCTCTCAATTGATGCAATGGCTGTATCCTTTTCAAACGGGCTGTTGTGTGTAAAAAATAAAAGAAAAAACGCCTTTTTGCTTGCATTATTTGCGGGTTTTTTCCAATTTTTAATGCCTCTTATAGGGTATTTTTTTGCAAACCTGATATACACTTATGTAAAACCTTACAGCTCAATAATTGCATTTATAATATTTTTGGCTTTGGGTTTAAAATTTTTATATGATGCTCTTTTTAAAGGCGATACTGAAGATAGTATATGTTGTATATCGCTAAAATGTCTTTTTGCGTTGGCGTTTGCAACAAGTATAGATGCTCTTGCAGCAGGCGTTAATCTTAGATTTTTAAACGTCGACATTTTCTTTTCTTCTTTAATTATCGGGCTTGTAACATTTTTAAATGCATTGCTTGGGTTTTATCTCGGACATTTGTTTAAGCGCTTTCCGTCAAAATACCTTGAAATTTTTGCATCGCTTTTATTAATATTCCTTGCAGTAAAATCAGTTCTTTAGTTTTTCAATATTAAATTATTAATTTTTTGTTTATTTTTTTATGCGCATGTAAATATGGTGATAAATTAAAATTAAAGAAATTGATAGATAGGAGATTATATATCATGGCAAAAACAATAGGTATCGACTTAGGTACGACAAACTCTGTCGTAGCAGTCATGGAAGGTGGTAAACCCACTGTTATTGCAAACGCTGAAGGTTCAAGAACTACGCCTTCAATCGTTGGTTTTTCAAAAACAGGTGAAAGACTTGTAGGTCAACTTGCAAAACGTCAAGCTATCCTAAACCCTGATAAAACAATTATTTCAATTAAACGTCATATGGGCGAAGATTACAAGAAAAACATAGACGGAAAAGACTATACGCCTCAAGAAATTTCAGCAATGATTTTAAGAAAATTGGCTGATGACGCTTCAAATTACTTGGGTGAAAAAGTTACATCAGCAGTAATTACCGTACCTGCTTATTTTAACGATGCTCAAAGACAGGCTACAAAAGACGCAGGTAAAATTGCAGGTTTAGATGTTTTGAGAATTGTTAACGAACCTACAGCAGCAGCTCTTGCTTACGGTCTTGAAAAAGATAAAACAGAAAAAGTTTTGGTATTCGACCTTGGAGGCGGTACATTCGATGTTTCAATCCTTGAAATAGGTGACGGTGTTCACGAAGTTTTATCTACATCAGGTGATACACACTTGGGTGGTGATGACTTTGACCAAAAAATTATCGACTGGTTATGCGATGAATTTAAAAAACAAGAAGGCATTGATTTGCGTGGTGATAAACAAGCAATGCAAAGACTTAAAGAAGCGGCAGAAAAAGCAAAATGTGAACTTTCTTCTGTTGTTGAAACAAACATTAACTTGCCCTTCATTACTGCTGATGCAAACGGTCCAAAACACTTAGACTTACAATTAACAAGAGCTAAGTTCGAAGATTTGAGCCATGACTTGCTTGAAAGATGTAAAAAGCCTGTTGAACAAGCAATTAAAGATGCAGGAATTTCAAAAAATGAAATTAACGAAGTTGTGCTTGTCGGCGGTTCAACTCGTATTCCTGCAGTACAAGCTCTTGTAAAAGAATACACAGGCAAGGAACCTAACCAGTCTGTTAACCCTGATGAAGTTGTTGCTGTTGGTGCAGCAATTCAAGCAGGTGTTTTGGCGGGCGAAGTTAAAGATATAGTGTTACTTGATGTTACGCCATTGACATTGGGTATTGAAACACTAGGCGGTGTTATGACTCCGCTTGTTCCAAGAAACACTACAATCCCTGTTTCAAAATCTCAAGTATTCTCAACAGCCGATGATAACCAAACAGCGGTTGATATCCACGTACTTCAAGGTGAAAGACCAATGGCAAGTGACAACAAGTCATTAGGTATGTTCCGTTTGGATGGTATTCCGCCGGCAATGAAAGGTATGCCTCAAATTGAAGTAACATTTGATATTGATGCAAACGGTATTGTAAATGTTACGGCAAAAGATAAAGCAACTAATAAAGAACAAAAAATTACTATTACTAATTCCTCGAATTTGTCTGAACAAGATATCGACAGAATGGTAAAAGAAGCTGAATCTAATGCTGAGAGTGATAAAAAGAAAAAAGAAGAAGCTGAAACAAAAAATAATGCTGAATCTTTAATAGGTGCTGCCGATAGAATCGTAAAAGATTTCGAAGGTAAAATTTCAGATTCTGACAAGACAAAATTGGAAGAACAAAAAACAGCACTTAAAAAAGCACTTGATGAAAATAAAGGTCATGATGAAATTAAAAAATTGTCGGAAGAATTGCAACAAACTATGTATGCAATTTCTCAAGCAGCCTATGCACAAGTGCAAAAAGAAGGTGAACAGGCACAAAATAATCAATCCCAAAATTCTCAAAATGATAATTCTCAAAATAACTCTGATGATGTTATTGACGCGGAATACACTAAGGAATAATGGTTTTATCAATAACTCAAGCGGCGGTTTAAATCGCCGCTTTTTTAATACCCAAGTATTTTGGGTAATTTATTTTTAAATGTATATGGCTTATAATTTATTTTGACGCTTATTTTTTTGTTTTTTTGACCTTTCTTTTGATATAGAAAGGTTGTTGACATGTCAAAATCAAAAAAAGCAATTTATTACAATCCCTCATCCAGTATAAAAGTTAACGGTCAGGATAAAGCGGGTATAAACATTACAAACAGCGGTACAAGCGGTTATTATAATATGGATTCAAATGAGCAAAAGGCTTACGACTATGCAGGCGAACAATTTGCTCTTAATCTGCCCGAGTTAAATGTTTTTGATGCAGATACTCAGCGTAAGTTTGACAATCAGGTTCAAACATACATTAACAGAGGAGTCGATGATATTAATGATATTTATGAGCCCATGTTAAACGATTTGCAAAATGATATTGCTTCGCGTTTTGGCAATCTTGATAATTCAATTTTTATGGATAATTTATCAAAAATAGAAGATAGCAGGTCAAAAACAATATCGGATTTTGCTCAAGATGTTCAAACTTACAGGCAAGATTTGGTTAATAATGAACTTGCAAACAGATATCAATATTTAGACTACTTAAATAATTATCGTCAGCAAATGTTATCTAATATATTAAACATGCTTGGTGCAAGTCAAAATTTATCAAATCTCTCAAATTCTTACTATTCAAATCTTAATAACATTTACTCCAAAGAAACAAATTATAACCCGATTGGTGATATTTCAAGTCTTGTAAACACTATAGGCAGTGCTGCACAAATTGGTTTGATGTTATAAAAATTTTTTATAAAATTTTTGGCGGAAATATTTTTATATTTCCGCTTTTTTATTTGTGTTGTATTATATATAATAATAAAGAGTATGAAATGGAGGATAATGTGGGATATAAAATTTTATACAAAAAAGAGCTTTGCCAAAATCAATATGAAATAAGGATTAAAGCTCCATTTATTACAAAGAATGCACAGGCAGGTCAATTTATTATCTTGCGTGTAGATAAAAATTCCGAGAGAATTCCTTTGACAATCGCTGATTACAACAGAGAAACAGAGGAGTTGACAATTGTTTATATGGCAGTGGGCTATACAACAAAAAAACTTTCAAAACTGGGAGTTGGCGATGAAATTGAAGACATTGTAGGGCCTCTTGGAGTGCCTACTCACATTGAAAAATACGGTACGGTTGTTTGCCTTGCGGGCGGGTATGGTGCTGCCCCATGTTATTTGATTGCAAAAGCATTTAAAGATGCAGGTAATAAAGTTTATATGATTATGGGTGCGAGAAATAAAGACTTAATTTTCTGGCAAGATAAAATGAAAAATGCTTGCAGTGAGCTCTTTATTACGACAGATGATGGCTCGCTCGGTACAAAAGGTTTTGTAACAGGCGTTTTGAGTGATATTATGGCAAAAGAAAAAGTTGACTATGCTATTGCTGTAGGACCCATGCCAATGATGAAAGCTGTAGCCGATCTAACTCGCGATAAGGGCATAAAAACAGAAGCATCTATGAACCCTATTATGGTTGACGGTACAGGAATGTGCGGTGCTTGCAGAGTTACTGTTGGCGGCGAAGTAAAATTTGCTTGTGTTGATGGACCTGATTTTGATGCACATAAAATTGATTTTGACGAGGTTATAAATCGCACAAGGATATACAAAGATCAAGAAAAACGTTGCGATGAGACAAATTGCAATATGATAAAACAAGCTGTTGAATTAGAAAATAGTATGAAATAGAAAAGAGGATTAAATGGCACCAATACCTATTTGTCCGCTGATGTCTGCAGGAAATCAACATACGGTTGTTTGTTCGCAAGAGCGTTGTGCATGGTATATGAACGGTTCAAAGACTTGTGCGCTCTATGTTATGGCTCATAAAGCAATAATGGACATTAAGGCGAAACAATCGGAGAAAAAATAAACATGTCAAAGGGTATGACAATTACTGAAAAAATCTTTGCTGCACATTGCGGCAAGGATTTTGTTCAGGCAGGAGAGTTGATAAGTGCAAAAGTTGATATTACTCTTGCAAATGATATAACAGGTCCAATTGCAATTTCTGAGTTTAGAAAGATAGGAGTTGAAAATGTTTTTGACCCCTCAAGAGTTGTGTTCGTTCCGGACCATTTTGTCCCAAATAAGGACATTAAATCTGCCCAGCAAGCAAAAATAGTCAGGGATTTTTCGCGCGAACAAAACCTTGTTAACTATTTTGAAGTAGGCAGAATGGGTATCGAACATGCCCTTTTGCCCGATAAAGGCATTGTAACTGCAGGTGATCTGGTAATTGGTGCTGATTCTCATACTTGCACATACGGTGCATTGGGCGCTTTTTCAACAGGTGTCGGCTCTACTGATTTAGGTTGCACCATGGCATCAGGTGAAACTTGGTTTAGGGTTCCCTCAACAATAAAGGTTGAATTTTTTGGAACGCTTAATAAATGGGTGAGTGCAAAAGATTTGATTTTGCACTTAATTGGTGATATTGGCGTGGATGGCGCTTTGTACAAGACGCTCGAAATAGGCGGAGAAGTTATTGAGAATATGCAAATGGACGGCAGGTTTACCATTTGTAATATGGCAATCGAAGCCGGCGCAAAAAACGGTATTATAGTACCTGATGAAATTACAAAAAAATATTTGTTAAACAGGAGCATAAGGGAACCAAAATTTTACACAAGCGATGAAAATGCAACTTATGAAAAAGTTTTGCGCTATGATGTTTCAAAAATTGAGCCTACTGTTGCAAAACCTCATTTGCCGGAAAATACTTGTCCGATATCTGAAATTGGGAATATTAAAATTGATCAGGCAGTTATCGGCAGCTGTACAAACGGTCGTTTATCTGATTTGGAAGTTGCGGCAAAAATTCTTGACGGCAGGAAAGTTCACCCAGATGTTCGTTTAATTGTTTTCCCTGGAACTCAGGAGATTTATCTTGATGCGCTCAAGTTAGGGTATATTGAAGCTATAATTAAAGCAGGCGGTGCCGTTTCTACGCCCACTTGTGGTCCATGTCTTGGCGGACACTGCGGAATATTAGCCAAGGGTGAAAGAGCTATATCTACGACTAACAGAAATTTTGTCGGCAGAATGGGTCATCCAGAGAGTGAAGTTTACTTGTCTTCACCTGCTGTTGCAGCTGCAAGTGCTATTTTGGGTAAGATTTCATCTCCCGAGGAGCTTTAAATGAAAAAAAATATTCTTGCGCTTCAAATTCCATCGGTTATCGCTGATTCTAAAAGTAATTTTTCTAATCTTGAAATGTATTTGGCAGATATTTTTTCAGATAAAAACATCTGCCCTGACTTTTTGTTTTTACCTGAGGTTTGGAGTGTGGGTTGGTACCCGAAATGTTTTTGCGATTGCGTCGATGACGGTTTTATACTTGATTTTCTCTCCGACATTGCAAAAAAGTATAATATGAATATTTTTGGCGGCTCCTATATCAGGCGTGACGGCACTTTGCTTAAAAATTCCATGCCTGTTATTTCAAATAACGGAAGTTTAGTTGGTTTTTACGATAAAATACATCTTTATACTCCTGATGGCGAAGGGGTTTTATCCTCAGGTGTAAACCCTTGTATTTTTGAGTTGGATGGCGTCCGTTTCGGTGCGTCAATTTGCTATGATATAAGATTTCCCGAGCTTTTCAGGAGCTATATAAACGTTTCAAACCCTATTGATGTTGCATTTAACCTCTCGGCTTGGCCCATGACAAGAGCTGCTCAGTATTCTCAAATGGCTGCTTCAAGGGCTATTGAAAATCAATGTTATTTTATTGCACTTTCTCAGTGCGGTGAAATAAAAGACGGTGTCTATAATGCGGGTTGCTCCTGTGTCTATGATTCGATGGGTAATTTGATATCTTCACTTGATAGTAAAAAAGGATTTATGTATTTTTCAATAGATACCAATAATGTATCAAAAACAAGAGAAGACTATCCAAACCTTATAAATCGCAAAGTATGCAATTTTGGTTTTGATGTAATAGAGTTTAGTTCTGAGGAAATTAAATGTTAAAGAAGTTTTTACTTGTTCTGTTTATCCTTTCCCTTTTTCCTCTTAGGGCAAATAGTGCAATTTTTTCATACGATTTTGCAAAAGTTATCTCGCAGCAGGACATAGATGGTTCCTCTACCGTTTCAATTTATGTTAAAGACATAAAAACATCCAAGGTTTTATATTCAAAAAATGAAAATAAGCTTTTAAATACCGCATCCTCGCTCAAGCTTTTTACTTTTGCTTCGGCACTAAATACTCTAGGCAATGATTATAAGTTTGTAACGGCGTTTTATATACATGGCGGAAATTTATACTTAAAGTTGGGTGCTGACCCGCTTTTGAGCCGTTCTGATTTATATGAGTTGGTATCAAAACTTAAAAAGAGTGTTGATTTTAAAAATATAAAATATATTTACATTGATGATAAAATAATAAGCAATGTGCCATACCCTGATGGCTGGTGTATAGATGATTTTTGGCCTTCAATTGCGCCGATTAGCCCTTATATTATCGATGGTAATAAGGTAAGGGTAAGGTTGATAATTTCTTCTGATAGGGATTCAATAAATATTGTACAAAACGATAAGTACAGATTTTCATTTATAAACCAACTTCAAATAAGCGATGAGAATGATTTTGACTTTGTTAAAAATTATTCTTCAATGCAAAATGTTATAACACTCAAGGGTCAAATTTCCCATGATGAGGACATTGTTATACCGGTTAGCGACCCCAAATATTTCTTTATTGCTCGTCTTGAGAATGCCTTTGGAAAGTATTCAATCCCATATTCGGATAAGTTTTATTTTAAAGAAGTACCAAATGGTGCAAAGAAAGTCGCAAGCGTTTTTCATACAATAGATGAAGTGTCTGTTCCAATATTGAAATACTCTGATAATTTTTCATCCGAGGTTTTATTTAGAGTTGCAGGCGCAAAGTATGCAAAAGAAAATGGTATAAAGTCTTTTAACGGATTGAGCATTGGAACAACAAAAAATGCTATTGAAATGTTTTATTCCTTTTACAAAAATGCGGGGCTTGATATGCGCTACATTAAAATAGTGGATGGCAGCGGTGTTTCAAGATATAATGCAGCAAGTACAAAATGGCTTGTTGACGCGCTAATTATGCTTGATAAAAAAAAGAATATAAGGGATTTTATGGAGGGCGCTGATGAGGGTACTCTAAAGAAACGACTGCGCTACCTAAAAGGTAATCTTTGGGCAAAAACAGGCACACATCAGGGTTTAAGTTCTCTTGTCGGTGTTTTAAAAACGCGCAAGAAAAATGATGTTGCCTTTGGAATCATAATCCAGTGTTTTACAAAGTCTGCAAAATCGCTAAAAACTTTTGAAGATGATATTGTTGATTGTATATTTAATCTTTAATTTCTACAGTTTTAAGCGTTATAACTTTTATTAGTTCGTTCATATTTTTTTCAACAAGATTTTTATTTAAAAGCACCATGTCTTTTATAAAGAAAAACCCTGTTTTATGTTCCAAATTATCATCAAACTGTTTTTTAAATTCAAGTAATGAATTGTATATGTATAGGTCAATATATCTTTTGTGCTCGCACAGATGTGAAAAAAGCTCGCAAAGTATTAAATAAGCATTTTTTATTTTGTTTGCCTCAAATTCTCTTTTAAATTTAAGTAAAAAGAGTTGTATTTGATAATAATTTTCATAAAGTTTTTTACGTTTTGCAGGCAGAACATTTTTAAAATAATCAGATGTAATTTTATAGCCTGTTTCAACAAGTTCTATTTTTTTAGATTCCGAGAGCATAAAATCCATAACGGAAATGTTGTCCGTATCTATTTTAATATAGTCAAATTTATCTTTTTGACCGTATAAGTCAATAATGTAGTCTGTAGCAAATCCCGAAATAGTGTTGTATACAGCGTTTAGATAGTCAAGCGCCGTATCAATATTTCTTTTGCCTTTTGTGTCTTCCAGTCTAAATTCCAATATTCTCTCTTTTTTAGCACTGAGTGTTTTGCTTAGTCGCCATAACGGCCAACTTTTTGCCAAATCTCCATCAACTATTAAATTACCGTTTATATCAAGCGGTTTAAACAACCCCGGCATACTGACAGATGCCCTTAGCGCGAGCGCAACTTCGGCTTCAGGTGTGCATTCTTTTGAAAATTCATTGTATTTATTGTTGGTTAAATCTGTTGAATAGATTATAAGCTCCTCTTTTAAATCCTTGAATCTTACATGTGGCATCTGACCTTTTCTGTAGCCTTCGCCGTAAAATTTTGATTCAATTTTATCTCTCATCCACTCAAGCAGCAGTTCCCCTTTAGATAGTGCTATTTGATTACCAAAGTTAAAGTTTATGTCTTTAAAAAATTCTATATTTATTGATAAAAAGAATTCTTCAATATCACTGATTTTATAACCTACTGCGCATAGTGCCGCAAATACTGAACCTATCGAGGAACCTGCATAGCCTGATATTTTAACGTTTGCTTCCATAAGTGCCTTGTATGCACCAACATAGCTTATTCCCCTTATGCCGCCTCCGCCAAATATTACAAAGTATTCGTATGACTTATCTTTCATTGCCTACTCCAAAAAATCCGGCTTTTGCTTCATTTTATCCATATTTTGGTTGCCCATATTTTCTATTCTTTTTGTTTCATTTTTGTAAACTTGCTTGAAATCTATTACATTTTCCAGTAGTTTTTCATCTTCTCCCGTTAGTTTTCTAACGGCTTCAGATACTGTAGCATTTTGTTTGTTGCCAAGTTGTGCAAGGGTTTCAATGTTTTTGGAGTTTATGTTTTTATATTTATTTTTTAATATTACTATCTCAACACGCCTGTTTTTTTGTTTGTCTTTTTGTGAATTGCCTTTTACAACAGGTACCGTATCTGCGTAGCCCGCTGCAATAAATATTGAAGGGTTAAATTTGTAATTATTTATAAAATGCCTTACTACGCTTGAGGCTCTCGCACTTGAAAGTTCCCAGTTTGAGGGATATATTGCATTGCTAACTGGGTCAGAGTCTGTATGCCCCTCAACCCTTATAATATGTATCGCAAATTTTTCTTTGATTAGTTTTGCAACTTCTCCTAAGGGTACAAGCGAATCGGGTGTAATTTCTGCAGAACCGGATTTAAAAGTAAGCGCATTGTCTGCAAGTTTTATTACCAGCCCCCGACTGTCAATTTGAGCTTCTACGCCATCCAAGCGCATATCATTTATTGATTTTTCAATTTCTTCATAAGAATCCTGTTCGTATCTCGGGCTTAAATATTCAAGCATAATTGGACTTGTTGCTCCGTTATTCCCGTCAAAAATGGAGCTTGAACTCTCAAGTATACTTTCTTGACCGTCAAACATGTTAGATTGAAAGGCTCTTTTTAGCGCATCTTCAAGTTTTGCAAAATCGCTTGCATCAACTTGTGATAGCGCATAGAGTACAACAAAAGTTGCAAAAAGAAGTGTCATAAAATCGGCATATGATACAAGCCAACGCTCAAGGTTTTCATGGTCTTCGTGTTTTTTTCTTTTTGCCATTATGCAGCCTCTTTTTTATCTGCTTTCTTTTTGTTGTCGGTTAAATATGTTTCAAGCTTTCTCTCTATTAGCGCAGGACTTTCACCTGCTTGTATGGAAAGCACTCCAGAGATTATTATCTCTTTTGCAACAAATATTTTTTGATACTTTTGTTTAATACGTGTTGAATAAGGTATTGTAATTAAGTTTGCAAGAAACAGACCGTATATGGTGGCAACAAACGCTACCGCAATACCTGCACCAAGCTTTGAAGGGTCTGATAGGTTTTGCATAACCTGAATAAGACCCATAACAGCACCAATGATACCAAGGGTTGGTGCGTAACCGCCTGCTGATTCATATACCTTGGCCCCTGTTTGTACTTTTTCTTCTAACCTTGCCAATTGATTTTCCATCATCTCTTTTACAAGTGAAGGATCTGCGCCGTCGGCAACAGCCTCAAGCCCTAGTGCCAAGAGTGGATCAGATGCATTTTTTGCCTCTTTTTCCAATATGATAACACCCTCTTTTCTTGCTTTTTGGCTGTAGTCAACAATTTCTGCTATTAATTTGTTGTAATCTGGTACTTCGTTAAAATATACCGTTTTTAATAGCGAAAATGCTGTTTTAAAGTCGGCTATCGGAAAGCTCAAGAATACCGCACCTGAAGTTCCGCCTATTACAATAAATGCGGCTGTTATTTGCAGAATTTGCCCGATATTTCCGCCCTCTAAAACCATACCGGTCAAAATAAAGGCAAACCCCAAAAAAGTACCTATGACTGCTGCAAAATCCATTATTATCTTTCTCCGAACTACGTTATTCTATTATCCTTAAAATTACTTAATATGGTATCACCTGTTCAATTGAAATAATTGTAGCATTTTTGACCTTATTTATCAAAAATTTTACAAAATTGTTTTTTGTTCTATAATTGTCCTATAGCTTATGGAAGGGGTTCTTATGTCTGAAATGACTCTTGCGCAGAAAATTATATCGGCTCATTGCGGTAAAAATGTACAAGCAGGCGAGCTTGTCATTGCTCGTGTTGACGTTGCGGCGGTACAAGACGGTACGGGACCTCTTACTATTCAAGAGTTTAAAAAATTAGGTAAAAATAAACTTGCTAATCCAAACAGAACCATATTATTTATCGACCATGCAGCTCCAAGCCCAAGAAAAGAGCTGTCAAATTCACATCTTGTTATAAGAGAATTTGCAAAAGAGTATGGTGCTGTTTTATCTGACATAGGCGAAGGTGTTTGTCACCAAAGACTTGTTGAAAGCTTTGTTAACCCGGGTGAAATACTTGTGGGTGCTGATTCGCACACTTGTACCTCGGGTGCACTGGGTGCTTTTGCAACCGGTATGGGTTCGACTGATATTGCAGTTGCCTTTGCGTTGGGTAAAACTTGGTTAAAAGTACCGTCTTCTTTTAAAATTGTTGTTAACGGAAAATTTAGAGAAAATGTTTGCTCTAAAGACTTAATGCTCTATTTGATTGGAAAAATTGGTGCTGATGGAGCTACATATCGTGCTTTAGAGTTTTGCGGCGAGGCTATTTCGAATATGCAAATGTCGGAGCGCTTTACTCTTGCTAACATGGCTGTTGAAGCAGGGGCTAAGGCAGGACTTTTTGAAACGGACGAAAAAACATATGAGTTTTTAAAAGAAAACGGCAGAGAAGATAAATTTGTTGAAATTAAAATGGATAAGGATGCGCAATATGAGCGTGTAATTGAAATAGATGCTCAGGATATAAGCCCATGTGTTTCATGCCCCCATACTGTAGACAATGTTAAATTTCCTCATGAATTAAATAATATTAAGGTTAACCAAGTCTTTGTAGGAACTTGTACAAACGGTAGAATTGAAGATTTAAGGGTTGTTGCTAATGTATTAAAAGGAAAGAAAAAACATCCGGATGTAAGGATGATAATTGTTCCTGCGTCACCAAAAATCTACTTGCAAGCCGCAAAAGAAGGCTTAATTGAAACATTTATAGAAGCGGGAGCTACTTTTTTACCTGCAGGTTGTGGTCCTTGTGTTGGGGTGCATGGCGGAATATTGGGCGATGGCGAAGTTTGCCTTGCAACACAGAATAGAAACTTTCAAGGCAGAATGGGTAACACTAGAGGCTTTATATACCTTGCTTCTCCCTATGTTGCTGCAAAAACAGCAATAGCGGGATATATAACGGATTAATAGCATCGCGATTTGTTTGTTTTACCGCTATATATTTTGACTTGATTTTTTAAATATTTTCTGATATTTTATTTACTGTGATTTTAAACTTGACGCATTTGTTGCGCAAGTAGAGAGGGAAGGTAGCGCAGCTACCGCAAGCCCGATTGATAATTAAATACTAAAAGTCGTCACGGGCCTGTGGCACTCTGCCGAGAAAAAGGTGACTAAATGTCACGTTTTTCGAGAGGGAAGGTAGCGCAGCTACCGCAAGCCCGATTGATAATTAAATACTAAAAGTCGTCACGGGCCTGTGGCGCAGCGGTAGCGCAGGGGACTCATAATCCCTTGGTCGTGGGTTCGAATCCCTCCGGGCCCATTTTTTATTTTCAGGATAGTTATGCACAAGTATTTTATCGGTTCTTATATAATTACTGTTGTTGGCTTTATACTCGCTTATTTGTGGGGCGAACATGTTCACAGCGGGACGGGTTTAACCTGTATATTCATTGCCTTTGTACTAAGCGTACTTGAGGTAAGCTTGTCTTTTGATAATGCAGTTGTAAACGCCAGCAGGCTTGAGAGAATGTCCCCCAAATGGCAACACAGATTTTTAACTTGGGGTATTATAATTGCCGTTTTTGGTATGAGGTTTTTATTCCCTCTTTTGGTAGTTGCTATATTTTCTCATCTTAATTTAATTGAAGTTGCAAATATGGCACTTACAAATGCCGATAAATATGCTCATTACCTGCACATTTCACATCCGCCCATTATTACATTTGGCGGCACTTTCCTTATGTTGTTATTTTTATCATATTTTTTCAATTCGTCAAAAGATATTCATTGGATTGGTTTTATAGAATCAAAAATTGCAAAATTTGGTGATTTCAAGGGAATTCAGGTTGCCCTTACTTTGATTGCTTTGTATATACAGCAACATTTTGTGCCCTCCGAATCCAGATTTGAGGTTGTAATTGCAGGTATCTGGGGTGTTATAGTGTATCTGTTGATTGACGGATTATCTCACATGTTGGATAAGCATGGCGAAAACTTGCCCCATTCATCGCAAAGTACAGGTTTAGGTTTAAAAAGCAGTTGCTTTGCAGGTTTTTTGTATCTTGAATTAATCGATGCCTCTTTCTCACTTGATGGTGTTTTGGGTGCGTTTGCACTTAGTAAAGATATTCTTATAATTACTATTGGTTTATCTATCGGGGCGATGTTCGTTCGTTCTCTTACAATTATGTTGGTTGAAAAAAAGACATTGGCACAGTACATTTATCTTGAGCATGGCGCGCATTGGGCAATTGGTGCTCTGTCTTGCATAATGATGTTTTCGGCAATCAAAGAAGTTCCTGAAGTTGTAACAGGATTTCTGGGGCTTGTTTTCATTGTTGCCGCATTTATCTCTTCGCTTGTGCATAATAAAAATCAATCAAGATTGTAGATTGGGTACTGTTTTTTAAGTTTTCTTACAACTTCCATGTCTAATTCAAGATATTTTGCACCCTCGCTGTTTTGTTGATTTGAAATTATTCTGCCAAGCGGGTCTGTGACCATGGAATTGCCAATGCAGTACAGGTATTGGCTATTAATACCTACCAGATTTGATGTAACAAAATATACAAGATTTTCTGCTGCTCTTGATACATTGAATGCTCTCCAACAATTTATAAAATCAGCCATATCATCAGCATTGGATGAACTTGGAATACACCAGGCGGATGGCGATACAATTATTTCTGCTCCCATTTTTATCAAATTTTTATATAAAAGTGGGTATCTGATGTCAAAGCATATGCTCATGCCAACTTTTGCAAAGTCAAAATCTACTACGACAGGCGTGTTTCCTTGTGTAATTGTTTTACCTTCGTTTCCACCAAGGTAGTTGTAAAGGTGTATTTTTCGGTATTTACTAATTATCTTACCTTTTCTGTCAAGGGCGTAGGATGTGTTATATAGCTTTTTATCAGCCGTTTTTTCTATTACGCTACCGCAAATTATATTTGTAGAAAATTGTTTTGCAATTTCGCTGAAATAAGCAAGAACACCGGAATTTTCTTGTGCTTCGGGATATTCAACAAAACTTGTGCTGTCAATTCCTGTTGAAAAAAATTCAGGTACTACAACAAGATCAAGCCCGTTTTTTGCATTGTTGCTTATGTATTGTCCCACCTTATTGCAGTTGTATAATTTATCCCCGATTTTAGGACTTAGCTGTATATTTAAAATTCTTGCCTTTGCCATGCATATCTCCAATTTTTATTTTTATAATACTATATATTTTTTAAGTTGTATAATTATTTTGTTTTGGAGGGTATTATGCATATAGATATTGATGATTTGGTAAATAAAGATTTAAAACATATATGGCACCCATGTTCGCAAATGATGGATTATGAAGAATTAAAGCCTATTATAATTGAACGTGGAGAAGGGGTTAATTTATATTCATATGACAACAAAAAGTATATTGATGTTGTAAGTTCTTGGTGGTGCAATCTTTTGGGTCATTGTAACAAAAGAATATCAAATGCGCTAAAAAAACAGCTGGATACACTGGAACATGTTATATTTGCAAATTTTTCTCATATTAAAGCGATAGAGTTGTGTGAAGAACTCTGTAAGGTTTTGCCCTCGGGTCTTGAAAAATTTTGTTTTACGGATAACGGCTCAAGCGCAATTGAGGCTGCTATGAAGATGAGCTTTCAATATCACTATCAAACAGGCAATCCTCAGAAAACAAGATTTATGGCGCTGTCAGATGCCTACCATGGTGAAACAATAGGGGCGCTCTCGGTTGGTGGCGTTGATTTGTATTCTGAAATATATAAGCCTGTTTTATTGGATGTAATAAGAATACAAGGGCCTGATTGTTACAGATGTCCGTATGGTTTGAACTGTAAAAATTGCAATGCCCAATGTATTGAATTTGCAAAAGATAGTTTTGAAAAGTGGGGAGATAAAACATCGGCTATTGTTATCGAGCCTCTTGTACAAGCAGCTGCGGGTATGAAAATTTATTCTCCAAAATACTTGAGTGCGCTACGCAAGCTCTGTGATGAGTATAATGTTCATTTAATTGCCGATGAAATTGCTACAGGTTATGGCAGAACAGGCAAGATGTTTGCTTGTGATTATGCAGGAATTTCTCCTGATATTATGTGTTTGTCAAAAGGCCTGACAGGTGGCTATATGCCAATGGCGCTTGCTGTTACCACAAAAAAAATCTATGACGCGTTTTACGCCCCTTATCTTGAAGGAAAGGCTTTTATGCATTCTCACACCTACAGCGGCAATCCGCTTGCTTGTGCTGCGGCATGTGAGGTCTTAAAAATATTAAGGGAGGAAAATATTATTGAACATGCTCAAAAAAAGGCACTGTATTTTAACTCTGAAATTGTTAAGCGCTTTTTTGAGCATAAAAATGTCGGTGATGTTCGCTCAATCGGTTTAATTAATGCAATAGAACTTGTATCTGATAAAAAAACAAAAACACCCTTTGATTCAAAATACAGAGTTGGTTATCAAATATACAAAAAAGCTCTTGAAAAGGGTGTAATATTGCGTCCGTTAGGTGATGTTATATATTTTAATCCTCCTTTAATTATTGAAAAAGATGACATGGATTATGTTATTAATGTTGCATATGATTGCATGTGCGGTGTTTTAAACTAGCAAAAAAAATTTTTTACATGTTTTGTCCGCTTTGTCACTGTCTATTTTATAAAAAAGGAAGTATTATGCGTATTAGTCCGATAACATTTAACAACGTAAAATTTAACAACTTTTCAAATAAGCAAAAAAGCACTCCGGTAAACTCATCCGCTATTGGGCGTGCTGCGTTACCCATGCCTGTTTATGCAAATTATCTTGCATTTTGTGGGGGAAGCAGCTTAAATTTAAGGGAAAGTGTAGAAAATCTTGACAAGTTAAGTATAAAAAACGGTGGCCACAGGGGCGACAAGTTCCCTCGAGATATTTATGAATATGCATTATCTGTTATCAAATCCGGTAATCCCGAAGATTATACTTTGGTTGATGTTCATAAGCAAAAATATTCCATACTGAATGATTGTTATAATTTAGATGATGTAAAGGCATTGTTTGAAGAATTTGGCAATGTTATTTCGGATTCAAAGGTTGACTACAAAGACGACTCTTTTATTGCAAAGGTAAAACGCGGTGAGGTTGAAAATTTTAACAAAGATGAAGATCTTGCACTGCAATTGTTAAAGTTGTACTGGGCACAGGGCTTTTCGCTTAATGATTTAAAAAGATATGCGGATAATGTTGATTTATACCATACGATCAAAAAGTTAAATATCCCTACATTAGACAGGGATTATGCACATGTGTTGAAGTTTTCGGACAAAGACTACAATGAACGCATAACATCAATTATGACTCAAAGAAGGCTTGAATCTATGGAAAGAAAAATCCAAGAAGCCGATGGGGAGCCTGTTTTTATCCCTCGAGGTCCGTTGAGTGATATGCACAAAAAACACATTTCAGAGGCCTTAATAAACCACTATGCAGAGCACCCTGAGAAAATTGTTCAAATGTCGCAAAGACAAAAAGAGTACTTTGAAACCCATCCCGAGCAAATCGAGCTTTTGCGCGATGTTGGTAATTATGCCTTTAATAACACTCAAGAAGGTAGAAGTATAAAAAAATATATGGTGAAGTTCTTTAAAAAGTACGACGTGCCTTTTGATGATAATATTTTAAATGGCAATGCAGATAAAACATCGAAGTCGCAACAGAAATTATTTGCTAAATTTTGGGAATTGAACGGTTGGGCAAAGGAAAAAGCTTCTGTTGCAATGAAGAAGGCTTGGCAATTTGCAAAAGACATGTCTGCTTCAGCTCCAAGCGAGGCAAGTATTTATAGTATTAACTTGGCCCCAAAAGGTCTTATTGATGAAATGCGGGCATGGTGTAAACAGAATAATATTCCAATGAGCGAGTCTGCGATTATTAGCGCTGTCAGGTTCCAGCCTACAGATTGTCAAGGCAGTTATGCAAAGAAAATATTTAATAAATTTATACTCGATAATCATGATGTAGTTGAGGACATAAAGAGCGCGCTGCTGGCTGCAATGTTTTCTGTTAGAAGTGATATTATAGCGGGAAAAATCACTCCGCAAATATGTTCGGACGAAACTTTTTTGACTCTTGTTGTTCTATCTGTCAATAATTCGTTGATTCCTAACGGTGATTTTAAGATAAGACCAATTACTGATGTGCGCGATGATATGTCATCAGAGCGTCTGTTTAATCTTATGGACAATATTTCACTGCTTGCCACAGCTTCAAAATGCGATAAATTCATACAATATATAAATGAAAAAATTGACATGGCGTATGATGTTGTAAACAGCGCAAAAGAAGGGTACAGTGGGCGCGTTGAACTGAATAAATTCCTTTATGCGGGTAAAACAATCTAAATAGTGTATAAATTACTTTTTCTAATTGACAGTATAAAATGATATATCTTACAATACTGTTATAGTTTCTATGCTTTGCGCAGGAGATGGGGAGTAGAAAAAGTGAAAATTAATCTAACAAGAAAGCAGTGGGGAATAGTAGTATTACTTATTATTATTGTACCGATTATTTATAATAAGACTGCAGGTTTTGTATCGGGTATAATTCAAAAACGCGCCATGATGATGCCAAAAGAAGTTGAGGTATCAAAACCAGAAGTTAAAGAAGTCAATGTATCGGCAGAAGCAACAGGGCGTGTTGAGGCAAAATATTCGGTAGATGTTATAGCTCGCGTCTCAGGATTTTTAATCAAAAAATATTTCAACGAAGGTGATTTTGTAAAAAAAGGTCAATTACTTTTTCAAATTGACCCCAGAGAATTTCAAATCGAGGTTAATAATGCGCAGGCGACTGTTAATCAGTACAGTGCATTATTAAAAAATGCTCAACAAGAACTAAATCGCGCTAATGCTCTTATAAAAGAGGACTTAATAAGTCGCTCGGATGTTGACCAAAGTCTTGCTACAAGAAACCAGAATAAAGCTCTCTACGATGCTGCAAGGCAACAGTTGGAGCTTGCAAGGGTCAATTTAAGCTATACTTCAATTAAATCTCCAATTAACGGTAGAATTGGTAAAGTTAATATTACAGAGGGCAACTATGTTACCCCGACATCAGGGTCTTTGGTTAACATTGCAAGTATTAGCCCTGTTTATGTCACATTCAGCTTAAAAAGTGACGATTTTGTTAAACTCTTAAAAGCAAGTAACAGGTTTGAAGATGTTATTGTGCGTGTTCAATTTAGTGATGGAAGCTGGTACAACAAAACAGGTAAAGTTAATTTTGTTGATAATAAAATCGATAAAGATTCGGGTTCTGTGCTTATGCGCGCGGTTTTTGAAAATGAAAAAAGCTGGCTTATGCCCGGTGACTATATGAAAGTTGAACTTGTTGCCCCTCAGCTGGTTAAATTTGTTACAATTCCTCAGGCATGTACAAAAGGTGATGCCATGAGTGGATATTATGTATGGACGGTTAAAGATAATAAAGCTGTAAAAACAAATATTGAAGTTTCGGATGATATTGACAACAATTGGGTTGTTGATAGCGGTTTAAGCTTAGACGATACAGTTGTTGTATCAGGAACTCAAAATATTGCTACAGAAGGTCAGAAACTGAAAATTGTTCAAAAGAAAGAAAATAAGTAATAATTAGGGTAAGCTATGAAACAGATTTTTGATAAAGATAAGTTATTCTTTTTTATACAAAAGCCCAGATTTGCCCTTGTAATTTCTGTGTGTATTGTCATTTTGGGTTTAATCTCAATAGCAAGCCTAAAACAAGAGAGTTATCCGGATGTTACACCTCCTCAGGTAAGAGTTAGCGCTTCTTATCAGGGCGCAAGCGCAGAGGTAATAGAATCTTCAGTTGCAACGGTTCTTGAAAATAAATTAAACGGTGTTGAAGATTTAACTTATATGACCTCAACATCAAGTGATGGCAGTTATACTCTTACAATGTATTTTAAAGTCGGTTCGGATAAGAATATCAATTTGATGAACGTTCAAAACAGAATTCAACAGGTGCAGTCACAATTGCCCGAAGATGTTCTAAGAACAGGTGTTACGGCAATTAGTCGTTCATCTGGATCGGGTGCTGTTATTTTGACCTTGTACCCAGAATCGGGAGATTGGTCACAACTTGATTTAACAAACTATGGTTCGATTTATATCAAAGATGAACTGAAGCGTGTAGATGGAGTAGCTGATGTAAGTGTGTTTGGCGGCGGCAATTACTCTATGAGAATTTGGCTTGACCCGCAAAAAATGGCGGGTTTAAATATTTCTGTTTCTGAAGTACAAAATGCCATAACAAGCCAAAATACACAAGTTACAGCCGGTGCTCTGGGACAACTTCCAACTGATTCTCAAAGAGCCTTGCAAATTACTCTTAAAACAGAAGGAAGGCTTGCAGATGTTGAACAATTTGAAAATATTATAATTCGTTCTAATTCCGACGGTTCAAATGTGAAAATTAAAGATATTGCAAGAGTTGAGCTTGGTGCGGAATCATATTCAAATTTGGGTCTTGTAAACGGCAAACCATCTGCTGTTGTTGTTATATCTCAATTGCCGGATGCAAATATTATTAATTTGTCTAATGCTGTTAAGGCAAAAGTAGAGGAATTAAACTCGCGTCTTACTAACGGGATTAAGATTCTATATGTAAAGGATGATGCCGACTTTATTCATGAATCCATGAAAGAGGTTGAGTTTACCATATTTCTGACAGCCTTTATTGTTGTTGTAATAATATTCTTGTTTTTGGGTGATGCTTTTGCGACACTTGTGCCTTGTATTACAATTCCTGTTTCACTTATAGGTACGTTTTTTGCACTTAAAGCTTTTGGCATGTCAATAAACCTTTTGTCTTTGTTTGCACTTGTGCTTGCCGTAGGTGTAGTTGTGGATGACGCCATTGTTGTTATTGAAAACGTTAACAGACACATAAAAGAAGGTAAATCAGCGATTATAGCAACGCAACTTACCATGCAAGAGGTTGGATCTTCTCTTGTTGCAATGGCAATGGTGCTTATGGCTGTGTTTGTGCCGATTATATTTATGGGCGGTATGACAGGCGTTATGTATAAGCAATTTGCTGTATGTATTGCAGTGTCTATCGCAATTTCAGCAATCTGTGCACTAACTCTTTCACCTGCTATGTGTTCTCATTTTCTCGGCAGGCATGACAGCTCATCCATGCCTGTGTTTAAACAATATCCAAAAATTAAGGCAATGAAAGATGTGCTTGTGAGAGATACAAATGTTATTGTTCACAAGTTCAACGAATATTTTCAAAAAGTTGAGGACTTTTATCTGGAATATGTTAAAAAATTTGTGTATAACAAAAAATTGGTTATTTGGTTTTATATAGGCATAGTTGCACTTACTCTTTTTTGCTTTAAAACCATTTCTACAGGTTTTATACCTGATGAAGACCAAGGTATTTTGCTTGCCAGTATAACTTTGCCTGATGGTGCGTCTTTGCAAAGAACCGAGGAGGTTTCCAAAAGATTTACCGAACAAATAAAAGATATTGAAGGTATAAATCCTGAAAAATTGACGGTTTTTGGTGGTGATGGCACGAACCAATCTACAGTTATTATTCAGTTAAATGAATATAAAGACAGGCGTGTAGGTGCAATTGACTGGATATTAAGAAAAATCCAAGGCAAGCCGACGGATTTGTCCCATGTAAATATTTTAAATCAGGTACGTGCTGTGGCTGCAAATACAAAAGAAGCATCTATTGTTGCCTTTTCTCCTCCGGCTATTACTGGTATGAGCATGATGGGTGGTTTTGAGTTTCAAATGCTCTCACAAGGTGAATACAGTGCCCAGGAGCTTGAAAGTTGGGCAAAAAAGTTAGTTGCTGCTGCAAACCAAAACCCTGTACTCTCAAGCGTTTATACATCATTTCAGGCAAATGTGCCTCAGTATGTTGTTGAGATTGACTATGAAAAAGCAATGGCGCAAAACATTGATTTACAAGAGTTGTACTCTACTTTGTCGTCTATGCTTGGTACTCGTTATGTTAACGATTTCAATAAGTACGGTAGGGTATTTAAGGTTCAAATGCAAGCAGAGAGTCGATTTAGGGATAAAGCAACCGACTTATCTGGAATTTACGTTAAAAACAAGAACGGCGTTATGGTTCCAATTTTGTCTGTTGTAAAGCTTCGCCAAACTGTTGGTACTGCCAGTATTACCAGATACAACCAATACGAATCAGTACAAATTCAAGGACAACAGGCAGCAGGGAAAAGCTCCGGTGATGCCATGAATGCTATGGAAGAAGTTGCAAAAGAGACGTTACCCTCGGATATTACATTTGACTGGTCGGGTACATCAGCTCAAGAGCGTGAGGCATCGGGGCAAACAGCTATGGTTGTCGGTATGGCACTTGTTTTTGTTTACCTGTTCTTAGTTGCTCTTTACGAGAGTTATACAATTCCTGTTGCCGTATTGTTGATTTCTCCTATTGCAGCTCTGGGCGCGCTTGTTTTTCAGATGATGATTAATCAATCTTTTGATATATATTCTCAGGTTGGTATGATAACACTTATCGGTTTGGCTGCAAAACAATCTATTTTGATTGTTGAATTTGCAAAGGAAGAACATGAGAAAAACGGTCTTAGTGTGCGCGAGGCTGCTATAAAAGCTGCTCAGCTCAGGTTTAGGGCGATTATGATGACGGAATTGGCATTTATATTAGGTGTTTTGCCAATGATATTTGCTCAAGGCGCAGGTGCAAACTCAAGAATTTCTGTCGGCTCAACTGTTTTTGGCGGCATGATAGCTGCTTGTACAATAGGTGCTGTTTTAACGCCTGCTTTTTATGTTTTGGTTCAAGAATTTGTTGATAAATTTCCTAAAAAAGAGATTACACAAAAGGATTTGGAGTATTAGATAATAAAATGAAAAAGTTTTTTAGCTCTTTTATAATAGTTGCACTGTTTAGTATAAATGCTCAAGGTGTTTTCGCTTTTTCATTGTTTAAAAGTAAGAAAATTACCGACAACACTGTTGAGGTTGTGAAAAACGAATATGACAGTTCGAAAGAAATTTCGAAATCTGCACAAAATACACCTGTTGATAATACAATTGAACAAAGTCACCCTGATGGTAATGTTGGTGAAAAAAGGCGAGGTCTTTTTAATTTTCGAAAAAATAAAACTGATGAGCGACAGGTTAATGAGGTTAAAGACTCAAATGAAGCGCAAGAAGAAATTCATATCGTTGAACCTGAAAAGAAACCCAAAAAAATAACAAAAAGACGTATTAGGAAAGAAGCTAAAAAGGAGTCTAAAAGAAAAGCTACAAATGAGAAGGCGCAGAAAGAGTCATCAAAAGAGGCGGAAGGAATGTATGAAACCAAATTCCCTGCAATTAATTCTCACATTGAATATACCCAAATGAACGGCGAAGTTACTTTAAGCGATTGCATTAAGCTTGCAATTTCACACCACCCTGCAATAGTTTCAGCTATCAGCAATGCGCAAATTTATGAGTCCAGAATAGGCCAAGCATGGGCAAATTATTTTCCTACAATCAACGCCGGTCTAAGTTATTCAAGAAACGATATGCTAAATACAATGGGTAACAGTGCCTATACGCGTATGATGGCTCAAAGGTACAATATGTTCTATGTGCCTACAATAAGTGCTAATATGTTACTTTTTGACTTTGGCAAAACAAAAGCCAGTGCTGATATGGCAAAAAGGACATATGAATCATCAAGATATGACGCTGAAACAAGTATAGAAAGTGTTATTTATAATGTAAAAGTTGCATATTACAACATGCTTTTTGCTCAAGCGCAAAAAATAGTTTACGAAGATACCGTTAAGGATTATGAATTACAACTAAAACAGGCTGAAGCTTATTATAACATCGGTAAAAAAGCAAAAATTGATGTTACAACAGCACAGTATAACCTTGGTAATGCCAAAGTAAACCTTATAAAGGCAAAAAATACTCTTGAGCTTGCGGCAGTCGAGCTTGCAAATGCAGTTGGTATTCCTGAGCTTGAAAATGTTGTATTAAAAGACAAGCTAAATACAAAAATGTATGACGTAAATTTTCCTGATTTGATAAAAACTGCGGTTGAATCAAGACCTTCGTTGCTTTCTGCAAAGAAAAAAATGGATGCCGCAGAGCTTAACATCAGAGGCGCAAAGCGTGCATTTGCGCCGGATTTGTCTGCATTTGGCTCATACGACCATGGCGGCAGACAAATCGACAGCGATTACGGCTATCAGTTCGGCGTACAATTTAATTACACGTCTTTAAATCTTATGTCATTAAAAAAACAGCTTGATGAGGCAAATGCAACTTTTAAAAAATGCAGTGCAGATTACGAACAAGAAAAGCAAAACGTCTATCTTGAAGTTAAAAGCGCATATATTAGTTTGCTAAATTCTCATGACAGTTTAAATGTTGCAAAACTTGCGCTGCAACAGGCAAAAGAACAACAGTATCAAGCCTTCAGGCGCTATCAGGTAGGTTTGGGTAACGCTATTGAGTTTAAAGATGCGGAAAATACCTACCTTAATGCTCAGTTAAGCTATTATTCAAACTTGCTTGACTACAATGTAAACGCTGCAGAGCTAGAAAGAGTTATAGGTGCACCTGTTAAAGAATCAAATATCGACCTGTAATTATACAGGTATGAATACGTGATACTCAGCGTCCCTGTTGGTCATCTGCGTTGTTATATGGTCACTTGATTCTCTGCCGTCACCAAGGGCTATTGATATGTGTCCGTATTCATGACCCTCGCTTCTGTCCCAGACTACAATTGCGCCTGCAGGAAGTGACGAGAGTTCATCTCGTGAAACTTCTACTTCTTGGAATTGTGCGGCTAAATCTTCATAACCTGCAACTTTTCCTTGCAGCGCTGGTATTGCTTGGTATGCTGCGTTAAATGAGAGTCTTTGTCCGTAGGTATCTTCAAGTGAGTTATTAACGCCCCTTAAACACCAGCCGGTTGTTCCGGCTACATCAAGTGCGTTTTCAGCAAGCATCTCGCCCATTTCTTTGTTGTAAGCTCCAAGTGAGCTTGATTGCAACTGTCCTGTGCGCTCACCAAGTTCTTTTTGGTAGCCTAGTGCCTCGTCGCGTTTTGCTTCTATTTCTGTGTCAATTGCACTTACTTGTTCATCTCTTTGTGTTTCGATTTCTTTTATTTCATCTTGAATTGTTTGCAATTGTTCAGATAACATTGGCTCTTGCTTGTCTATTTCATCTTGAATTGCTTGAAGTTCTTCTTGTTTTTGTGCTTTAAGATTTATTTGTTCCTGTTTTTGTGTTTCGTATTCTTCTATTTGTTCTTCAAGTTGTGCAATTTTTTCTTTCAATTCTTGAATTTGTGATTCTATTTCACTCTTTCTTTGTGCATTTGCAGCATCTTTTTCTTCATCGCCTGTGTTTGTGCTAAGAGTGCTTAATTCGCCTTCAAGGTTACTTAGCGTTCCTTCATAGCCATGTTTTTCAGATTTTGCTTCAGTTATTTTGGTTGTGTATTCACTTATTTTGTTGTCGCATTCATTTATTTCATCTTGTTTTGCACTGTATTGTTCGCCAAGTTCGTTTAATTTTTCTTGGTTTTGCTGTATCAGACTATCTGATTCTTGTTTTTTTGCATCTATTTCTTGTTGAGCTTTATCAATAATTTCTTGTTTTTGTTGTTCAAGCTCGGGTATTTCCTGACTTTCTAAATTATCAAGTTTACCTTGAGTAGTTTGGTTTCCGCTCATACCCGGAGAATACAGTCCGCTTGAGCCTGATGTATTTTTAGATGCTGCAGCAGCAATTTGTGATTTTAAATTTTTAAGAATATTACTGTAAGGCATCGAATTGATAATGCCTTTTAAATCCAATACGGAAAGATTGTCAACATTTCCATCGCTCATTGCAGCTTTTCTTAGCTCATCTTCGTCGATTACTCCGTCGCCGTTTTTGTCGATACTTTCAAACATATCTTCAACACCGGCTGATTCAATTTGTCCGTAGAACACACTGTCTTGCGAGTTGGAGTTTACACCTTCGTCCACTATGTTCTTGAACGTTTCCAAATCAGCACCCAGAAAAACACTTGAGTCTACACTTGCTCCGGCCATAGGGTTGGTAAAAGACGTGCTTGTGTTGCTTAGCGCTCTTTCGATTGACTTATTTATTTGCTTTTCTAAATTACCAAAAAACGGATTCATTGACATAATATTTCCTCGTATATATATAAAAAATATATATGTCAAATAAGTGCTCTTTTTGAAGTATATAATTTACATAACTTAACATTATTCGTATCTCAGCGCATCTATAGGATTTAGCAAAGACGCTTTATATGCGGGGTAATAGCCAAATGCCATTCCAACAAGTCCGGAAAATCCAAATGATACAAGGATTGGCATAAGTGTTATTGCAACTTTCATATCAGAAAATGTTCCTATTAACTTTGCAATAATAACACCGCTTATGACCCCTATAAGTCCGCCGATAAGCGATAAAACAAGTGCTTCAACCAAAAACTGTATACGTATATCCATTGCTTTGGCACCTATTGCCATCCTGATACCTATTTCTTTTGTGCGCTCCGTAACTGATACAAGCATAATGTTCATAATCCCTATGCCGCCAACTAAAAGTGATACCGAAGCTATTGCCCCAAGTAAAAGTGCCATGGTATTTGAGGCCTGTTTTACGGTTTCCAGCATTTGAGTAAAATTCCTAATAGTAAAATCATCCTCATCGTTTTTGCCGATTCTGTGGCGTTCGCGAAGGAGCTCTTTTATTTCTTCCTCTGCAGATGTTAGAGATTCGGAGTCTTTTGCCTGTATGTTTATAAATTTTACCGTTCCGGGGAATGCCGTACCGAAAAGTTTTTTCTGTGCTGTTGTGACAGGAACAAGTACTGTGTCGTCTTTGTCTTGCCCCATGCCGTTTTGCCCTTTTTCTTTTAACAACCCTACAACTTTAAACGGTAAACCCCCGATCCTTATTACTTTGTTTACGGGGTTAACATCGCCAAATAAATTTTGTGCGACTGTTGAACCTATAAGTGCTGATTTTGTATTGTTTTTAACATCATCACGAGTCAGTCCTCTGCCGCTTTCTATTTCCCACAGCTGTACTTCCATATACTCCGGAGTTATGCCGTAGACCGATGTTGACCAGTTTTGGTTTGAATAAACAATCTGTTGAACCCCGTTTACGGTAGGAGCTGCTATTTTTACCGAAGGGCAGTTTTTAACTATTGCATCCGCGTCTTTAAGAGTAAGTGTCGGAGATGAGCCTGAACCCATTCTGACCCCGCCTGATGTTGTGGAGCCTGACATTACCATAAGAATATTTGAACCCATAGACTCAATGTCTTGTGTAATTCTTTGTTTTGCGCCCTCACCAATAGATAGCATTATAATAACTGCAGCAACACCTATGATTATACCAAGACTTGTAAGCACAGAGCGCATTTTATTCACTTTTAGCGAGCGAAGTGATATTTTAAGAGTTGATGAAAAATCTATCATAGTTGTGCCTCGCTCGTTGGTTTGTCGCTTATTATTTTGCCGTCTTTAAACCTTACTACCCTTTTTGAATATTGTGCGATATCAGGTTCGTGTGTGACAAGTATTATTGTTTTGCCACCTTTTTCGTTTAATTCAACAAAAAATTCCATAACTTCAATACTTGTTTTGGTGTCCAAATTACCCGTTGGTTCGTCTGCAAGTATTATCGGAGCGTCGTTTACAATGGCGCGAGCTATTGCAACCCTTTGTTGTTGGCCGCCTGACATTTGATTTGGCAGATGGTGTTCTCTTTTTTCCAGCCCGACAATTTTTAGCGCATGCCGTGCTTTTTCGAGCCTTTGTTGAGGGGGTATTCCTTTGTATATCATAGGCATTTCAACGTTTTCTATTGCAGATGTTCTGGGTATAAGATTGAAACCTTGAAAAACAAAGCCTAATTTAAGATTTCTTATTTCAGAAAGCTTATCTGCACTAAGGCTTAAAACGTCTATGCCATCCAGATGATAACTGCCCGATGTGGGTTTATCAAGACAGCCAAGAGTGTTCATAAAAGTTGATTTACCGGAGCCTGATGTACCCATAATTGATACAAACTCGCCTTTTTCTACACTCAGTGAAACATCATCCAAAGCATTAAATGAACTCTCACCGGTTTGATAAGTTTTTATAAGATGCTTAATTTCTATTAAACTCACTTAAAACATCCTCATAGGTCGTCTTGAGCCGCCTGTTTTTTGTGTGTTGGAGCTGTCGGTAATTACTCTGTCCCCTTCTTTAATTTCACCTTCAACTATTGCGGTATAATCGCCGTCTGATGCGCCTGTTTTAACCTCTACCCTTTGAGGTCTTTTATTTTTGCCCATTATCCAGATACCTTGTTTTTCATATTTTTTGCCGCCGGTGATTTCTTTTGGGGTAAAGCGAAATGCTGCAACGGGTACGGCTATTACATCTTCGCTTTTGTTTGTTATAACGGACACATTTGCAGTCATACCGGGGATAAGCTTGTTGTCATTGTTTGAAACATCAACAATAACTGTGTATGTGACAACATTTGAAACGGTTGTCGGCGATATTCTGACTTGTGAAACTTTGCCGTAAAATTCCTCATTTGCGTAGCCATCGAGTGTATAGCTGACATCTTGACCGACTTTTATTCTTCCTATATCTGCTTCTGAAACATTAACCTCAATTTGCATTTTTGTTAAATCTTGAGCTACCATAAACAACGTCGGTGTTTGAAAGCTTGCTGCAACGGTTTGCCCTACATCTACACTTCTTGATACAACGACACCGTCAACAGGAGAAATAATTTTTGTGTATCTTAAATTTGTAAGGTTATTTTCTAAAGTTGCGCTTGCCTGATTTATTTGTGCCTTCATTGCATTTAATTCTGCAAGATTTGACTTATAGTTTGCCTCGGCAAGGTCTACCTCACTTTTTGAAACGTAGTTTTTTGTGTAGAGTTTTACGTATCTTTCATAATTTTTCTTTTCGTATTCAAGCATGCTTTTTGACTTTTGATAATTTGCTTTGGCGGCATTTAAGTCGCCTCTCGCCTTATCAACTTGTGCTTGAAACAACGCCGGATCAATCTGTGCGAGCAAATCGCCTTTTTTGACTTTTGAATTATAGTCGGCATATATATATTTTATTGTGCCTGAAACTTGTGTACCAATGTCAACCGTTTGAACCGGATTTATTGTGCCTGAAGCCTCAACGCTTTCGATAATTGTATGTTTTTTAATGGGAACACTTTTGTAGTGTACACTTTTTTTGCCTGCGACTTGTTTTATACCCAGCAGCAAAAGTACTACGGTAAGTATTATAGCGACAATTATTACTATTTTTTTTCTCATCTTACCCCCATGGATTTTTTAAATTCTTCTCTCGCAACATTGTAGTCAAAAACCGACTGTACAAATGCAAGCTGAGCGTTATTGTAGTTTGTTTGCGCGTCCTGAAGTTCTATAAAATTGTTTAACCCGACAGCGTATCTGCCATCGGCAAGTTCAAAGTTTTCTAGCGTTTGTCGGACTTTATCCGCCATAAGCGGGATTGTTTTTTCCAACCTTCGCATAGCAAGATAGTACTTTTGAACCTCAAAATTTATATTTTTTTCTGACAGGTCGATGTTATCTTGTGCAATTCTAAGATATGCTTTGCCTTCATCTATTCTGTATTTTATGTCCATAACGTTTATCATCGGAAAATCTAAATTTGCACTTGCGGTAAAGCCTGTGTTTGATTGACTGTCCATATATCTTAAATTGTAACCCGCACTGGCAGATATCTCCGGTGTCCAGCTTCTTTTAACCTGCTTTAGGGATTCTTCCTGTGCTCTTAAAACCATTTTCAGCGACTTCAAGTCCGGCCTGTTTTCATATGCCGTTTGTATTGCTTCTTTTAATTCTATTATATATGGGTCGAATTTGTAGTCACGTAAAATGTCTTGTTTTTCAATTCCTGATGTTAAAAGAATTGCGCTGT
Organism: Candidatus Galligastranaerophilus intestinavium; assembly: GCA_018716625.1. Taxonomy (GTDB): domain Bacteria; phylum Cyanobacteriota; class Vampirovibrionia; order Gastranaerophilales; family Gastranaerophilaceae; genus Galligastranaerophilus; species Galligastranaerophilus intestinavium. The sequence goes on from DVJQ01000076.1 coordinate 34,894, forward strand.
GCTCAAAGTCGTCATCTTCGCCATTTTTCTTGATTGTTCCAATCTCAATCGTTTGCATTTTGTAATTGTTTCTTAAAAAATCAAAATTCTCCGTATTTTCTACCATAAACTCTTTGTCTTCAAGATAAAACATTGAGTTTTTTAAATTTACCATAGCGGTATCGTATTGGTATTGCGCATCTATCAGTTGTGTTTTTGCATCTGTTAAGTAAACTTCCGCATTAACCACATCTATTTTTGATTTTAAGCCCTCCTCAAACATTGCCTTTGTGCGTTCGTAATTCAGTGTATTTATTCGAACTGAGCGCTCAAAAATATCAACATTGGCAAGTGCCGCAAGTACGGCAAAATATGCGGTTTTGACATTGTATACCGTTTGTAAAATGCTGTAGTCAAGGTCATATCCTGCCGATTCTCGATTGAATTTTTGCATATTTATTCCGGCAGTTGTTCTTCCGAAATTCCATATTAATTGATTAACGCTTGCATTTAGCTGATAATAGCCGTTAGAATTGCCTCCGCCTGAGCCTCTCCACATGCTGCTTGATGTGTAGCCTGAGGAGTTGCTGTATTGGTAATTGTACCCGCTACCTATGCCTAACATTGGGAAATAGTCCGACTTTGCCTGACCAACACGACTTTTTTGGACTTCGTAGTTATTTGCAGATATCCTTATATTTGGGTCATTATTTATGGCATATTCAACACATTCATCAAGAGAAAATGTTTTTTTACCCTTCTCTTTTTCTTCAGGAGTTATTACCTGTTGATTTGTTTCTTTGCTTTTTGTTTTTTTCTTAAAAATATTAAATGAAAAGGCGCTTGCACTCTGAGTGGTGATAGATACGGCAAGCAGCATTATAAAAATGTTCTTAAAAAACTTGTTGCAATACATCTTTACTGTCAAAACTAATAATATATAATTTTAGTTTTAAAGATTATATTGTCAACCATGCTAACGGATGATTTGAGGGCTTTATTTTATGTTAAACTGTATTAGGTAAGAAGTATATAGGGGTTGATATGAGAAAAATTTTACTTTTAATAATTGCACTTTTTACTTTTGCACTGATATGTGATGCAAAAGTGCCTGTTGACAGTAATGCAGATAATTATACAACGGTAAAAGCTTCGCACATCCTTGTTAACAGTGAATCAAGAGCAAAGGCACTTAAAAACAGAATCGAGAACGGAGAGTCTTTTGCCCAGTTGGCAAAAAAATATTCAGCATGTCCTTCGGGTGAGTTTGGCGGTAATTTAGGTTATTTTGAGCGCGGAAAAATGGTAAAAGAATTTGAAGACGCTGCTTTTTCTCTGCCTGTCGGTGTTGTATCGGATCCTGTACAAACGGACTTTGGTTGGCATTTGATTAAGGTTTATGACAAGCGCTAATTTTTTGCATTTGCTTTATTCTAAACAGCAGTATTGTTGATGAAATAATACATGCGGTAAAAAGCGCAAGTGCTAATCCGCTCCAAAAGCCGATTAGAACAATATTGAATTTAAAAGCCAGTATACAGCCTGTCGGTATACCTATTAAAAGATATGATATTGCCATTGTAAACATTATCGGTTTAGTGTCTTTTAAGCCTTTTAGTGAACCTACGCAGCAGCATTGTATTCCATCAAAAAACAGATAACAAAGTACAATGTTTATAACAGGCAGTGCAGTCAAAATTACATTTTTGTCGTTTGTAAAAAGCGAGAGTAAAAATTCCGGAAAAAATATGTACGCCAAGGCATTTAGCGCCATAAATATTACAGATAAATAAATGCCTGCAAGAGAATATCTCTTTATATCCGTCATATTTTTCTCTCCGTTTGCAAAACCTACTTTTATTGCCATTGCATTTGAAACAGACATCGGAAACATATATGTAAGGCTGGTAATTGTTATAATTATATTGTGAGCAGCGGCAAGCATGGATGAAAATTTGCCGACAAGAACTGCAGTTATATTAAAGCCGAGAAATTCAAAGAATAGCGCAAATGAAATGGGCCAGCCTGTTTTAAGCAATTCTTTTATGTATGTTTTGGTTCTTTTTGAATGTCCTTTTAAAAACGGTATACAGTATATTAAAAGCGCTATTCCTCCTAATGTGCGAACTATCAAGCTTGCTATTGCAAGACCCTTAACGCCAAGTTCGGGAAAACCCCACATACCAAAAACAAGTGCGACATTTAAAAATAAGTTTAGGAAAATTTCTGCAACAACAACAAAGTTTGGAAAATTAACAATTTCATATGCCTGCAAAAATTCTTTCAATGCCAAAAACAGTAAACCGCCAAACATGCCCCAGCTGCTTATATCCAGATACTCTATTACAAGCGGGTACAAATCAGGCGCAAGTCCGATTAAATTTACGTAATTTATCGCAAGTCTTATGATTAAGAAAAACAATAAACCGATAATAAGCGAATATTTTACAGTTGCTCTAAAAAGAGTTTTTGTTGTTTTTCTTTCTCCGCGCAGATTTGACACAACAGGGGAAATACTTGCCATAAGTCCTGCTGCTGCTATCATAAATGTCATAAAAATTGCCGTTGCAACGCTTATTGCCCCAAGTGTAACGGTTGAGTGTCTGCCTGCAACAACTACATCTCCGACACTTATGAGCATGTTTGCAAGGTTTCCTGCTAATATTGGCCCGCTCAGTTTTATCAGGTCGATTGAGTAATCTTTATAAATATTGAATTTGGTTGCTAATGATTTCATAGGCACTACAATAACACAAAAATTAAAACATTTTATTAGGGTTTATTATATTATTCGGATCAAAAAGCTTTTTTATTTTTTTCATATACTCTATTGCGCCGCCGTTTAAGGCTTTTTCAAGATATTTTTTCTTTTCGCTGCCTATACCATGTTCCCCTGATAATGAGCCGCCAAGCTCAAGTGCTAAGGCAAAGAGTTTATCTTTTACAATTTCAAAATTTTGTTTTTCATTTTCGTCGGATAAATCAAGTGCAAAGTTCGGATGTATATTGCCATCGCCCGCATGACCCATTATGCAGACTATAACGTTGTGTTGCGAACAAATTTTTTGTATTCCTTTTGTAAGTTCAACAATTTTTGAGCGGGGAACTACAACATCTTCTGTAATGACATTCGGACGCAGCTTTGTAACCGCGGCGAACGCGCTTCTTCGCGTGCGCCAAATTTTTTCATTTTCTTCTTCGTTTTTTGCCTGTATTATCTCTTTGGCGCCTGATTTTGCCAATATCTCATAAACCCTTTTGCACTCATAGTTCAGATTTTCAATAAAACCGTCAAGCTCTATTAAAAGGGCAGCTTCCATATCACACAAAAGGTTACATGGGCTAAATTTTTCTATTGTATTAATCGTATTTTTGTCAAGTAAATCAAGTGTTGCAGGCATAAATCCGGAGTTGATTATGGCATTTACGGCCCTTGTTGCTTCAAGTATGTCGTCAAAATATGCAAGCGTAACTTTTCTTGCTTCAGGTTTTGGAATTAAGCGCAGTGTCAGCCCTGTAATTATGCCAAGTGTACCCTCGGAGCCTACAAATAAAGATGTGAGGTTGTATCCTGTAACATTTTTTGATATGTCGCTTCCTGTCTTTATTATGCTGCCGTCAGAGAGTACTACTTCAAGATTTATAACATAGTCTTTTGTTGAACCGTACTTAAATGTTCTTGGTCCTCCCGAGCTGAGTGCCGCCGCACCCCCAATTGTTGATACGGCAAGATTTGAAGGATCGGGCGGGAAAAATAACCCCAGCTTTTCTGCTTGTGAATTTATTTCGGCAATTACAGCGTTTGGTTGTACATGGGCTATTAAATCTTCTTTTTTAATGTCAAGGATTTTATCCATTTTTGAAAAATGAATAACTATTGACCTTTGTTTAACTCTGCAGCCCCCACAGTGGCAAGTTCCCGCTCCTCTGGCAATAAGTGCAATATTATGTTTATTTGCCAATATAACAGTTTTTGATACTTGCTGTGCGTCAGTGGGAAATACCACAAACTCGGGAGTCATAATTTCCTTGGGGTTTGGGGACGTATCATAAGCATAGGGGTATAAATCCTCTGTTTTATAAAGGATATCCCCATTGTATATTTTTTTTAGTTCCTCAAATAACGTTTTATCCATAGTGCAATTATACATCGGGAACCAAAAAATAAAAGATACGTCTTTGTAATCAATGCCGTATTTGCTACTAGGCTCAAAGGAAGGTTATAGGTAAGTTTATAAAGTACTTTGAGCCTTTTTTTATTATTTTATCAGATTTAGCAGATATTGATAGTACTCGCTGTTTTTGTACTTTTGGGCTATTTCGGAAATTGTTTTTTTGTTAAGAAAACCCATGGAAAATGCTATTTCTTCAAGGCAGGCAATTTTTACACCCTGATTTTCTTCAATTGTTTGTATATATTGACTTGCTTGAAGCAAGGAGTGGTGTGTGCCTGTATCCAGCCAAGAAAATCCCCTGCCAAAAAGTCTTACGTCCAAATCGCCGTTTTTAAGGTATAAATTATTTAAGTCCGTAATTTCAAGCTCCCCTCTTTTAGATGGTTTTAGGGATTTTGCGTATTGTATTACTTTGTTGTCATAAAAATAGAGTCCTGTTACAGCGTAGTCTGATTTTGGATTTTTAGGTTTTTCTTCAATTGATTTGACACAACCGTTTTTATCAAAATCTACCACACCGTATCTTTGAGGGTCTTTTACTCTGTAGCCAAACACTGTTGCTCCCCCGCGAGTTTCTATTTTTTTTGAAACTTCGCTTAGCATTGATGAGAAAGATTGTCCATAGAAAATATTGTCGCCTAAAATTAGCGCAACAGAATCCTCCCCAATAAAATCTTCGCCAAGAATAAACGCTTGTGCAAGACCGTCAGGGTTATTCTGTATGACATAAGAAAATTTTACACCAAACTGCGAACCGTCGCCGAGTAATTTTTTAAAGTTTTCTATGTCATACGGTGTTGAGATAATAAGTATATCGCGAATTCCTGCCAGCATTAGCACTGATATGGGATAATACACCATAGGTTTATCATAAACTGGTAAAAGTTGCTTTGATACTGCAATTGTGCTTGGATAAAGCCTTGTGCCGGAGCCTCCTGCAAGAACTATGCCTTTTTTAACGCCGCAATTTTGCATTTTATCCTCTCATTTCAATGTATTCTTTTAGTGATTCTCTCCAATCGGGGCAAATTCCACCGTTATCCATTGCACTAAATTTCGGGCGTTTTGCATCTCTGGGGAATTCATCCGTTGTGCAGGGTTTAAGGTTCGCCTCTATGTTTGTAAGTTTAAATATTTCTTTTGCAAATCCGTACCAGCTTGTGTAATTGCTACCGCATGTGTGATATATTCCATAGGGTTTTTGATTTGAAATAAGTGTTATAATTGCGCGGCAGAGCGCAACAGTCCAGGTCGGGCAGCCTGTTTGATCGTCAACGACTTTTAGCTCGGGATTTTTGCTAAGTGCAATCATTGTTTCAACGAAATTTTTGCCATTGTGTCCATACAGCCAGCTTGTGCGTGCTATATAGTATTTTTCGCAATTTTTAATAACTTCTTTTTCGCCGGCTAACTTTGATGCGCCGTAGACATTTTGCGGATTTGTTTCATCTGTCGGCAAATATAAGGTATTTTTAGTGCCGTCAAAAACGTAATCTGTTGAAATATAAACCATTAATGCACCTGCTTTATTTGCAGCCATTGCAACATTCCTTGTGCCGTCGCAATTTATTTTATAGGCATTTTCGCTGTCATTTTCCGCCTTATCAACATTTGTGTATGCTGCACAGTGTACTATTATGTCAGGATGTATGCTTTGAATAAAATCGTCCGTAGCATTTTGGTCAGTTATATCCAGATTATCAATGTCTGTTGGAATTACAAATGCACCAATGTTTTCAAGAATTGGGCACAAATCCTTTCCCAGCATGCCGTTTGCACCTGTTACCATTATTTTCATATCAAAGCCGCCTTTTTGTTTTCTATTGATTTAATCCAGTCTTGGTTGTTTAAATACCAGTTGATTGTTATTTTTATGCCTTCTTCAAAAGTTAAAGAAGGTTTCCAACCAAGCTGTGTTGTGATTTTATTGTTGTCAATAGCATATCTTCTGTCATGACCCAATCTGTCTTGTACGTACTCTATTGAGCTTTCGTCTTTACCCATTTCTTTTAAAATTATTTTTGTAATTTCAAGGTTTGTTTTTTCATTGTGTCCGCCGACATTATATACTTCGCCTGTTTGACCTTTGTGAAGTACTGTGTCTATTGCTTTGCAATGGTCGTAAACATAAAGCCAATCGCGAACATTTAACCCATCGCCATATACGGGAACTTTTTCGCCTTTTAGTAACTTTGAAATAAAGAAAGGTATTAATTTTTCAGGGTATTGGTAGGGTCCGTAGTTATTTGAACATCTTGTAATTAATACTGGTGTCTTGTATGTTTCAAAATATGCTCTTACCAGCATATCAGCGCTTGCTTTTGACGCGCTGTAGGGCGAATTTGGTGCAAGTGGGGTTGTTTCGTAAAAATAGCCGCTTTTGCCCAGTGTTCCGTAGACTTCATCTGTTGAAACCTGTAAATATCTTTGTATATTATGCTTTTTGGCATTTTCAAGCAAATTTAAAGTACCGCCCACATTTGTTTCAATGAAAATTTCAGGATTTAAAATTGACCTGTCAACATGGCTTTCTGCTGCGAAATTTACTATGCAGTCGACATCTTGTACAATTTGAGATACAAGGTTTTTGTCGCAAATGTTGCCATGTACAAAAGTGTAGTTTGGGTTGTCTTTTACATCGTTTAGATTTTCAATGTTCCCTGCATATGTAAGTGCATCTAAATTTACAATTTTGTAATCAGGATGTTTTTTTAGCATATGTCTTACAAAACAGCTTCCAATAAAACCTGCACCGCCTGTTACCAATATTTTCATAATAAATCTTCCTCTTTAATATCTTTTAATCTCGGTTGTATTTTATCTTTATCGCTCAGTATCGGTTCAAAATCCAGCCCGTATTTTTTCCAATCAATATTAATATCGGTATCACACCAAAGCAGACCTTTGTCATTTTGCGGTGAGTATTCGCCGCTTGCTTTGTAAAGGAGTTCCGCTGTGTCTGATAATGTTAAAAAACCATGGGCAAAACCTTCGGGTATATATAGCATATTTTTGTTTTCTTCGCTTAAAATTGCGCCTGTCCATTTGCCGAACGTTTTTGAATTTTTTCTTATATCTACTGCCACATCAAAAATTTTGCCCCTTATGCAGCGCACAAGTTTTGCTTGCATGTGCGGTTTGCTTTGATAGTGCAGCCCTCTTAATACGCCAAAAGATGACTTCGAGTGATTATCCTGATTAAAGTCATCTTTAATGCCATTATTCAAAAAATCGGATTTCTTATATCCTTCAAGAAAAAAGCCCCTTTTATCCTCAAAAACTTTGGGTATAACAAGAATAACTTCATCAATGTTTGTTTTTTTAAATTCAAAAGGCATAACCCCCTCCACTTTCTTGAATTATACCTTAAATATTTTTATAAAATCAATATATTAAAAAGTCTGCATTTTAAATGCAGACTTTATTAAACTTCCCTATCCTTTAATTTTCTATCCTTTATCTATTATGATAATTTAATTGCGCTGTCTTGAATACTTTGTTCCATAGCCTCGTCTAAGCTTTCAAGTTCTGCTTGAGCGGCTTGCAGTTGTGTTTCTATCTGGGTTTGTTCGGCTTCTAACTGTTGGTCGCGTCTGTTGACATCACCCATCAGAGCATCTTCATAACCTTGGAAGATTGAGTCAACTGACATTTGCTGTTGCATTTGAGCAAGTGACATTTGGTCAAGGCTTGTTTGATATGCACTCCATTCGCTTGATGTGGGATCCAAGCTTGAAGCTGACTGTTGAGCTTCTTTTAATGCTTCAGTGTAGCTTGTGTTTATGGAGCTGTATTGCTGGTTTTTCATTGCATTTAAGTAGCGTTGGGTGTATTGAGATTGGTTGGCAATCGTCTGTCTTTCTTGGCTTATCTGCAACAACCTGTATTGCAGATTTGACACCCTTTGCTTTAATGCCATTTTCCTGAGTGATATTGTTACCCAGCCCATGACTGTCTCTCCTTTGGTTTAAGTTCCTCGTGTAAATTGATTTTTTCTCTTTACTCTTATATAAAAAATATTTATTTGAAAAAATTGCTTTTTTATTTCTTTTTTATTAAGAAATGTTAACAAAGTATATATTTTTTAAACTAAAAATATCCCCAAAAGCCAATATTTAATATATATTTCATATGTTTACATTTTTTATCAAAATTTGCCTTTACCAATTTATTACGTGCTATAATATGACCTATGAATAAAATAATTGTCATCTCAGGTAAACAATATAGCGGTAAAGACACCCTTGCAAAAATTCTGCTTGAAGGTTTGTCTGATTTTGTAAGAGTTGGTATTGGTGATGCGATAAAGATTAAATACGCAAGTGATAATAACTTAACCTTTGATGAAGTTGAAAAGAATAAACACATTTATCGCTCAGATCTTATAAAGCTTGGCAATTGGGGTAGAGCCCAAGATAGTGACTATTGGTTAAAAAATATTGTCGCTATGAAACAAAATGTAATTATCCCTGATGTTAGACTTGTGCACGAGGTAGAGGTCTTTAAGTCTTTTAATGCGTTTTGCATTAGAGTTGAGGCAAGTTTTGAAAATCGCTCAAAACGTGCTGTTATTACAAATGCAGATGATTTAACCGAAACTGCTCTTGATAACTATGATAAATGGGATTTTGTCGTTGACAATAATTCAGACTATGAACATCTAAAAAAACAAGCAAACGAGATTTTAGCTATACTTCGCAAAAATTATTTGTTATAAGATTTATATACTCAAGAAGTTTTGTAAAATACTCAAGGCTGCAAGCGCCGTTTGCTATTATGTCACACTTGTCTTTAGCGGGGATTACATATTTTTTACCGGCTACGCATACATAGTCCCAATGCTTTAGAGCGTTTTGGTGGTCTTGATTTCTTGATTTTGCCCTGTCCAAAAATCTTTTTCTTCTTGTTTTGTTGTCTAAATCAATATAAATTTTTATGTCAAACATGTCATGTACTTCGCTGTAAGTTGCTGCCATCCCTTCAACTACAATTATTTTTTTACTTTTTACTTCAATTGCATTTGCCACACTTACGCCTGTGCCATTAACAAGATATTTTGGCGCAAATATATCATGACCGTTTGCAAGCTTTTCTATGTCACTTCTTAGCAAGTCAAGTTGAAAATTGTGTGGAGAGTCAACGTCATAGCCTGCATCTCTTAGTGCATCAAAATCACCATGTTTTTTAATCAAATCTGATATATCGTTAAAATAGTTATCAGTATTCAAAATTGATATTGGCAGATTCTCTTTTTCGATACATCTTTGTATTTCGTTGCAAATAGTTGATTTACCGCTTGCAGATTCACCAGTAATCGAAATTAAAATTTTTCTTTGAGGCTGATTTATCAACCTGTCCAGAAATTTTTCCAAAAAGTCTGGTTTAACGTTTAAAAACAAATTGTTCCCTGATTTTTTGTCATAGTTTATAATTTGTTTAAATTTTGTTTTTAAATAAAATGCAAGAAACTCTCTGCCAATTCTTGTATCAAAATTTGGCTTTTGGATTTTTTCGGTTTCTTTTTTATCTATTAAATCTCTGATTAGTGCATTCATTGTGTATATTATAATAACTCTAAAAATATTTTATTGCTAAATTGGCAACTAAATTCTTAACACTTGAACATATTTCTTCATAATTTCTGTCTAAAGCGCCCTCATTTGCCAAAAAAATTAGACTGGTAAAACCTTGTGCTTGAGGTATTTGCCCGTTTTTTAAAAGATTTCTGTAAGACTCCCTTGCAAGTCTTTTTATCCTGTTTCTTTTTGTTGCGCGCTTGTGAATTTTTTTACTCACAACAAAACCTACCCTTGTGGGGTAGTTTTGTTCTTCATTATTTTTCCCGCCATACAATACAAAAATCTCATCCGACACTACTCTTTTTTGGCGGTATGTTGCAACAAAAGCGCTATGGCTCGTTAATCTTTGATTTTTTTTAAGCACGGTTCTTAGCTGTAATTGCGAGTTTATGACGACCTTTAGCGCGACGTCTGTTTATAACATTTCTGCCGCCCGGTGTTGCCATTCTTGCGCGAAAGCCGCTGACATTTTGTCTTTTTCTCTTTGTGCCTTCTAATGTTCTGCGCATTTATTTTCTCCTTGACATAGTTTTATTATCAGTATTTACTATACTAAGTAAAACATAACGGAGTGTCAACTTATGAGTGTTAATATTTGTAATAAGTATAAAAAAATCGGATTTATCGGCGCAGGCAAAATGGCTTCTGCGATAATCGGAGGTATTGTAAAAAGCGGTTTTGCGCCATGTGAAAATATTTATGCTTTTGATGTAAGCGATAAAGCGCTAAAGGCTGTTAAGGAGAATTTTGGTATTAATTGTGTTGACTCAATTGCTAATTTAGCAAAAGTTACTGATGTTATTGTAATTGCTACCAAACCTTTTGTTATAGCCGATGTACTTAATGCTCTTGAGGGTAATACTTGCGATAAACTTGTCGTGTCAATACTTGCAGGGGTTACAACGGCAAAAATTGAAAATTCGCTTAAAGATACACATGTTATAAGAGTAATGCCAAACACTCCGGCATTTGTTAATGAGGGCATGTGTGCACTTTGTTCGGGTTCTTTTGCAATAGATTCGGATATGGATTTTGTTGAGTCCATGCTTAGAAACATTGGGCGCACAATAAGAATTGATGAAAAAGATATAGACGTTGTAACTGCGCTTAGCGGCTCAGGCCCTGCTTATTATTACTATATTATTGACCTTATGGCAAAAGCGGCACATAAACTCGGTCTTGATTATAAAACATGTCTTGCGCTTTCGGCACAAACCGCTTTGGGTTCTGCAAAAATGATACTTGAAGACAACAAGACACCTGATGAACTCATTGTTGCAGTTACTACCCCTGGTGGCTGTACGGCTGTGGGCAATGAGGTTTTGGCAAAATCCGATATTACGGACGTTATTGACAAAACCATTAAGGACACAATGGAAAAAGCAAAAGCCTTGGGCTAGTTACCTTTTTGATCGAGATAGTAAAAAGTCAACTTTATCAAGTTCGCTTTTTTTGTTTCCGAGCATCATATCTTCAGCATCTTCAAGAATTTTTGTAATCATAAAGCCGTTTTCTCCGTCAGAACGCGGCTTTTTACCTGTTTCAATACACTTTATAAAATGCTGACACTCAAGTTTTAACGGTTCAATTTCAAGATAGTCAAATATTTCGATACTTTGTTGTGCAGGTGTTTTGTTGTCAAATATCTGCAATTTATTTTCAAGCAAAGTATCATCTAAGATTGCAGTTGCCTTATCACCCCGAACAAGAAGTGTAACGCGCTTTTGAGGGTGAATCCAGCTGTCGCTGACATGTGCTATGATATTTTTTTCAAATTGAATTGTTAAATGTGTAATATCGAAAATATTTTCATATTCTGCACAACAACCCGTCGCATTAAGTACTTTTATTGGGTCAAGTCCTAAAACATGAGCAATCATTGAAACGTCATGCGGAGCTAAGTCCCACATGACACTCCTGTCATTTTTAAAATAGTTTATGTTTAATCTGTCACTTTGTACATATTTAATGTTGCCTAAAACACCTTCTTGTACAAGCATTTTTAATCTGTTTACGGCAGGATGATACAAAAGCAAATGCCCGACCATAAGTACAAGCCCCTTTTCTTCCGCAAGATCTTTAAGTTTTCTTGCTTCTTGGGCTACGGTTGAAATAGGCTTTTCAACATAAACATGCTTACCTGCTTCAAGGGCCATTTTTACCAGTTTAAAGTGTGTATGACTGGGTGTGACAACACATATAGCTTTTATTTCAGGGTTGTTTAAAATTTCACTGAAGTCTTTTGTGGTATGGGTGCCGTCATATTGCGCCTCTACCATTTTAAGATTTTCGTCATCTATGTCACATACGGTATGCAGTGCTCCCAGATTGTAAAAATTTCTTACGATATTTCTTCCCCATATGCCACAACCGGTTACTGCTACGAATTTTTCTATATTGTTATTACCCTGCATTTGTTTACCTGCTAAACTCTTCAAGATTAATTCTATTTAAAATAATTTAATTATTCAAGTTAAAATTATATAAAAATTTTGTGTTATTATATTTTTTATGACAAACAGAACTTATTTACAAAATATTCCGGTGGATATTGTTACTTACACACAAGCGCTTAATCGTGCAATGGAGTCTATAGAAAACAATAAAAATTTGCAAGTGGTGACAATTAATCCGGAGATGATTACAAATGCTAAAAGAAACCCTGCTTTTGCCAATGTGTTAAATCATGCCGAGCTCATTATTGCCGATGGCGTCGGTATTAAGATTGCCATGAAGTTAAAAGGTATAAATCAAGAGCGCATCGGAGGCGTTGATTTTTCACGTTCTTTGATTGAATTGTGCGTGCGCAATAATTATCGACTTGCTCTTTTGGGTGCAAAAGATGAAGTAATGAGTGCGCTTGTTTCAAAATTAAAGAGCGAATATAATGATATAAACATTGTTTTTGCCCACAACGGTTACTTTAATAATGAAGAAAAAATACTTGATGATATTAAAAAAGCAGCTCCGCAAGTCTTTTTGTGTGCTCTTGGTTCACCAAAGCAAGAAATGTTTATTTACAGATTAAAAGAAATGTTACAAGGATGTACAATGGTAGGTGTAGGCGGTAGTTTCGACGTTTTTGCGGGATATGTAAAAAGGGCACCGAAAATATGGCAAAAACTCGGCTTAGAGTGGCTTTACAGGGTAATTAAGCAGCCTGAACGTTTCAAGAGAATATTTCCTGCTTTGCCAATATTCTTGTTTGAGAGTATAATGGATAGTGTGAAAAAGTAATTTAACAGTTTATTTGAGGATTATAAAGTTTTGAGTGCTTTTAACAATACAGTAAGGTGCGACATATTAAAAATGATTCACTGTGCCAAATCGGGACACCCTGGCGGTTCATTGTCAGCGGTCGAGATTTTGAGTGTTTTGTATAACAAAATATTATTTGTGCCAACTGAGTGGAGAAAGTCGCCTGATTTTGGTAAACGTGACAGATTTATACTTTCAAAAGGGCATGCCAGTGCTGCACTGTATAGCGTGCTTGCTAATCGAGGTTTTTTTAGTCATGATGAACTGTTGACTTTTAGACACTTGGGCTCCAGACTTCAGGGACACCCTTCCACAAGACTCGGACTTGAAGGTATTGAAGTTTCCACAGGTTCTTTGGGGCAAGGACTTTCTATGGCCTGCGGTGTTGCACTTGCTCTTAAATTAAACAATAATCCTGCAAGCGTTTTTGTGCTTCTTGGTGATGGTGAAATGCAGGAAGGCAGTGTATGGGAAGCGTTAATGAATGCTGCGGATAAGAAATTAGACAATTTGATTATTGTAATTGATAAAAATAGTCTTCAAATTGACGGCAAGACGGATGAAGTTAAGTCCATAGAACCCTTGGATAAAAAACTTGAGGCTTTTGGTTGGGGTGTAAAAGTTGTCGACGGTCATAATGAAGATGAACTAGAGGATGCTTTTAAACTTGCAAAGTCAGCAAATACGCCTTTTGCAGTAATTGCAAATACAATAAAAGGCAAGGGAGTGTCTTTTATGGAAAATAATGTAAATTGGCATGGCAAGGCTCCTAATGATGATGAGCTAAAGTTGGCGCTGGAGGAATTAAATGCTTAAAAAAGTTTTGGAAATAAAATCTCCCAGAAATGCTTACGGTGAAGCGCTTGTGGAGCTCGGTAAAAATAACCCAAATATCGTAGTTCTTGATGCTGATTTGTCTTGTTCTACGCAAACATGTAAGTTTCACAAGGCTTATCCTGAACGCTTTTTTAATTGTGGGATAGCAGAACAGGACATGATGTGTACGGCTGCGGGTCTTGCAAATGAAGGTAAGATACCTTTTGTAAGTACATTTGCAATGTTTGCAACGGCAAGATGTCTTGATCAGATAAGAAATTCTATTTGTTATCCTAAATTAAATGTTAAAATTGTTGCAACTCATGGTGGTATTACTGTTGGCGAGGACGGTGCGTCGCATCAGGCACTTGAGGATGTTTCTTATATGCGTTCTATACCTGACATGTGCGTTATAGTTCCTGCTGACTATAATGAAGTAAAGCAGGTTATAAAATATGTTTCACAAATTCATGGGCCAGTTTATGTCAGACTTGCAAGAACAAATTTAAAAACCGTTTTTGATGAGAACGAATATGTTTTTAATCCTGAACGTGCAGTTAAAATTTGTGATGGTAATGATTTGACAATTGTTACCAATGGTGAAACCCTATGTGAGGTAATAAGTGCCGCTCAAATGTTAAAAGAAAAGGGAATTAATGCAGAAGTTTTACATACTCCTGTTATTAAACCGTTTTTTGCAGCAGAAGATGTAATTAAAAGCGCAAAGAAAACAGGGCTTGTGGTGACTGTTGAAAATCATAGCGTTATAGGTGGTTTAGGTTCTGCAGTTTGCGAAGTGTTAAGTGCAAATTTACCGACAAAAGTGCTTAGGATAGGTACTCCTGATTGCTTTGGACAAAGTGGAGAACAGCGTTCGCTGATGGAATTTTTCGGCTTGAGCGATAAAAGACTTTTTGAAACAATATGCAGGTATTTGAATAAATAATGATAGTAATACGTGATTTAATAAAACAGTATAAAAATAAGTTTGCACTGTATAATGTGAATCTGCACATTAAACCGGGCGAGTTTGTTTTCCTTGTTGGTTCTTCGGGTGCAGGCAAATCTACGCTTATGAAAATGCTCTACCTTGAAGAACGTCCCACGCGTGGTAGTGTGCTTGTGGGTGGTATAAATATTAATAATCTTGCCCCAAACAAAATTCCTAACCTTAGACGTTGCATGGGTATTGTTTTTCAGGACTATAAACTTTTGCAAAGCCACACTGTATACGATAATATTGCTTATGTTATAAGGACAATGGGTGTTTCTTCAAAGGAAATTGAGGCTAGAGTTTACGGTGCGCTAAAAGTTGTTGGTCTTGAAGATAAATATAAATCGAAACCTTGCGAGCTCTCGGGCGGTGAACAGCAAAGGGTAAGTATTGCGCGTGCAATTGTAAATGGCCCTCCTTTGTTGATAGCGGATGAGCCGACAGGTAATCTTGACCCTAAAAATTCAATGGAGGTAATGCAGATTTTGGAGCAAGTTAACCAGAGAGGGATTACCATACTTGTTTCGACCCATGATCATGCTATTGTTAACCATTTTAGAAAACGCGTAATTACCCTTGAAAAGGGTCAAATCGTAAGAGATGTACAGGCAGGTACTTATGACTAACGGAACTCGCAGAAGCAGATTGAAACAAAAAGTTAAGTCACACTTACCAAAAGATTGGCTTACCGAACTTCGTATCGCGTATAGAATCGGTATAGAAACTATTAAAGGCGTTGCGCAAGCAGGTCTTATAAATATTGCAATAATTACTACAATGGCGGCCATTCTTACTATTTTTGGTGCTATTTTTAGAACGACATTGAGTGTTTCAAGCATGGTGTCTGCTATGGGTAATGTACTTGAAATTTCGGCATATCTTAACCATGATGCGGATATTAATGCTACTGTCAAAGAGATTCGCTCGCTTGAGCATGTTAAAGGGGTTAAATATATTTCTCGTGAGGCTTCATGGGCTGAGTTAAAACGCGAGATAGATGTCCCTGATGTACAAAACCCCCTTCCTGATACTTTACATATAAAAGTGGACGATCCAAAAAATATTGAAACCGTTATGAATGAGGTTAAGCCAATCTCAGGAGTTTCTGATTTAAGTTATGCTAAAGATTTGGTCAGTAAATTTCAAATGATTAATAAAATTAGTCACACAATTACTCTTGTTGTAGTAATTATTGCATGTATTTTGACAATAACAATTATAAATAATACAATTGAATTGGTAATCCAGTCGCGCAAGGAAGAAATTGAAATCATGCGTTTGATGGGAGTGTCAAATTGGTACATTAAATCGCCACTGGTATTGCAAGGTGCTATTTATGGTTTTTGCGGTGCGTTGGTTGCGATTATTCCAATTAATATAGTTCAAGGCTATCTGCAAAAAATGCATGAATTTTTCATGATGCCTGCATACTCTTATTCTCAGGGCCTAGTTGTATTTTCGGTCCTTTTGATAGGGGTATTGTTCTCGGCGGGAGGTAGTTTTATGAGTATCAAGAAACATCTTCAGGTATAAAAAGTAAATGGATAATAACAGAATAAACCCACAACAATATGTAGATGAGTTTAAAGACATTCCGCCGATGCCTAATGTTATGGTGCGGGCACTTGAAGTTATTAAAAATCCGCAAACAGGAATACGTGAGCTTGCAAATATTATGTCTGTAGATCAAGCAATTTCTACTAAAACTTTGAGTCTTGTAAATTCTGCATATTACGGTTTTCATCAGCAAATTACCTCTATTAATAAAGCTCTTGTAATTTTAGGTATGATGAAGGCAAAAAATATTATAATGAGTTTTGCTCTGAAGCAGATGATGACTGCACAAGGCTCTCGTGAACTTTGGGAACATTCTACGAAGTGCGCAATTGCCTCTGAAATGCTTGCTGAGGAGTATAAGGTGATAAATCCTGATGACGCCTTTGTTATTGGATTTTTGCACGACATAGGTAAAATGTTGTTAAATGCAAAAAATCCTATTAAATATTCTAAAGTTCGCTATATTGCACAACAAAATCAAGCCGATTTGGTAGAGATTGAAGATTCGTTTTTTGGCACTAATCACTGTGTTTTAGGTGCTCTGGTGTCTAAAAAGTGGCAGTTGCCGGTTATTCTTACTAATTGCATAAGATACCATCACAACCCCGTTCAGTCCTCCCTCCCAGGGGCGTGTGGTATAGTATACATTGCAGACAGACTTGTGCAGCCTAAAATTCCAAACCCTATTTTAGACCCTAAAATTATGGATAGATTGGACATTCAAATTAGCGACCCTCTGGCATTAAGGGAAAGCATTTTGGCTCGTGCGTCAATTTTCTTAAAAGAAATGCAAAGTCCGACTTAGTCAAAAAGTCCCATTTGACCGTTTTGCTCTGTATATCTAATCCCTAAATGCTTATATGCAAGTTTTGTTGCACGTCTGCCTCTGTTTGTTCTTGCAATTAGCCCTTTTTGCAACAAAAAAGGCTCATATACATCTTCAATAGTTCTGACATCCTCACCAAGAGCAACGGATAGAGTTTCAACGCCAACAGGTCCGCCGTCATAGTTATTTATAATAAGTTCTAAAAGTGCTCTGTCTGTTGTATCAAGGCCGAGATTATCTATACATAGCGAATCGAGTGCTTCTTTTGCGATTTGTTTGGTTATTATTTTGCCGTCAAATTTAACAAGCGCGTAGTCAGCCGACCTTTTTATAAGTCTGTTTGCAATCCTTGGAGTCGCCCTTGAACGAGATGCTATTTCCTTTGCGCCTTCATCATCTATTTTTATATTCAAAATTTTGGCACTGCGTTTAATAACCTGTGCGAGTTCGTCTATTGTGTAAAATTCCAACCTGTGAATAATTCCAAACCTGTCACGCAGCGGGCCTGACAATGCTCCTGCTTTTGTTGTTGCGCCTATGAGTGTAAATTTTGGTACAGGCACGCGCATTGTTTTAACACTTTGACTTTTTCCCGTTGTAAGGTCAATAAAAAAATCTTCCATTGCAGGGTATAAAATTTCTTCCGCTACTTTGTTCAGTCTGTGAATTTCATCTATAAAAAGAATCTCCCCGCCTTTAAGTGACATCAAAATACCTATAATATCCCTTGGGCGCTCAAGTGATGGTGCGGATGTTATTTTTATATTTACACCTATTTCATTTGCAATCACTCCTGCGAGGGTTGTTTTACCCAACCCCGGCGGGCCGTAGAATAAAAGGTGATCAAGCGGTACGTTTCTTTTTTTGCTCGCTTCAATTGTTATTTTTAGAGTATCCTTTAGTGCACTTTGACCTATATATTCTTCAAAAGTTTTTGGACGTATGTTTTTTTCATAAGTCTTGTCAAAATCTACCTCTTTTGCCTCTAAATCTTGCGATTTGCACTTAGGCGCATCATTTGATGCGCCTTTATTTTTAATATTTTTGTTGTTGTCGTCAGAAATAATCATTTATCTTAAAAATCTTAAATAAATATATAATGTGCTCATTATAAGTGCCGTTAGTGTTGTCAGTGCACCATATTTCAGGTAATACATAAATGAAATAGGGTGTCCATGTTTTGCTGAATTTTCACTAACAATTACGTTTGCTGCAGCGCCGATAATTGTCAAGTTTCCGCCTAAACATGCACCGAGTGATAAACACCACCACAGCGGATGAGCGTACTCACTACCCATTGTTTGAGAAATTGTTGCCAGCATTGGCGCCATTGTTGCAGTGTAGGGAATGTTATCAATAATACCCGATAATATGCCTGATGCCCAAAGTATTATCATAGCTGTTGCACTTTGTGAACCGTTTGTTACTTCAAGCAGCCAGTTTGCCATAAGTTTTATACCGCCTGATGCTTCAAGACCACCGATTATTATAAACAAACCGATAAAGAAGAAAATTGTATTCCACTCAACTTCAACAAGGATTTTTGCAGGCTTTTCAAATATCAAAAGAATGCTTGCACCAATCATTGCAATTAAAAATGTCGGAATGTGAGTTATGTCATGTGCCATAAAGCCAAGAATTACAAGTAATAATACGACTCCTGAGCGCCAAGCAAGAAGTTTGTCGGTAATTGTATTTGAATTATCAATGTCTGCGACAGATGCCATTTTCTCCGGTGTACTTTTTAGTTGTTTTCTGAACATAAAGATTAAAAGACCTGTGCACACAAGGAATATGTAAGCTACTATGTCTGTTAATTCTTTAATAAAGTCCATAAAGCTGAAACCTGCCGCAGAACCTATTATGATGTTTGGAGGATCGCCTATAAGTGTAGCGGTACCGCCAATATTTGAACAAATTATTTCCGTTATTAAAAACGGTACGGGATTTAAGTCCAGTTTTTTGCATGCTGCAAAAGTTATCGGCATAACTAAAATTACTGTTGTTACATTATCTAAAAAAGCACTTGCTATTGCAGTAAAAGTTGCCAATGAAAATAAAACCAGTTTTGGTTTACCTTTTGTATGTTTTAAAATTTCATTTGCCATCCAAGTAAACATGCCTGACTTTGCTGCTATGTGAACAATAATCATCATGGAAACCAAAAGAAATATTACGTTAAAATCGATAAAATTTGTAAAATACTCACTCAATGCTTGCGGGTTTTTTTCCGTCTGTAAAAGTCCTAAAAACAAGGTAAGGCATGCGCCCAAAAGTGCAATTGTTACTTTTGAGATTTTTTCCCATGCTATAAAAATATATGCAACAATTAGAATTGAAGCGGATATAATTACTGCATTTTGCCCTACAAGCGTGTGCATGTGTTCCAAAGTTTTCTCCTCTCCTAAAAATCTTCACTATGCTTATTTTATATGATAAAAATTATTAGTCAAAGGCACAATAAATATTTTTTGTATTTTTGTGTTAGTATAATTTTAAAAGGGAGAAATTCAGGAGAGTTTAATGAGTTTAGTAGACATTCTTTTAAAAATATTCAAAGATCCAAACGAGCGTAAAATTAATAGAATTATGCCTATTGTTGAGCACATAAACGCGCTTGAGGAGGAATTCTCAAAACTCACCGACGATGAGCTGAAGGCTAAAACCTTAGAGTTTAGGGAAATTTTATCAAAACGCGAAACATCAAATGATTTTAAAAAAGACAGAGAGCTTGAGAAAGCCGCTTTGGACTCTATATTGCCGGAAGCTTTTGCAACTGTTCGTGAAGCAGGCAAAAGAGTTTTAAACATGCGCCACTTTGATGTACAGTTAATTGGCGGTATATTCTTGCACAACGGGCACATTGCGCAAATGAGAACAGGTGAAGGTAAAACCCTTGTAGCAACCCTACCTGCCTACCTAAATGCTCTTACAGGTAAGGGTGTACACATAATTACCGTTAATGATTATCTTGCAAAGCGCGATAGAGATTGGATGGGCAAAATTTTTGAATTTTTGGGTTTAACCGTCGGTGTTATTCTCTCGCAAGGCTCGCAAAGCGGCGACTTTGAAGCTAAAAAGGCTGCATATGCCTGTGATATTACTTATGGTACAAATAATGAGTTTGGGTTTGATTACTTACGCGATAACATGTCTACTTCTCTTGAGGCGCTTGTGCAAAGGCCATATAACTATGCAATTATTGATGAAGTTGACAGTATATTAATTGATGAGGCAAGGACTCCTTTAATTATCTCGGGTCGTCTTGAAAAATCTGCCCAAACATATAAATTAATGGCTCAAATTGCTCCGCAATTAAATAAGGTTCAACATTATGAAGTTGATGAAAAAAACAAAAATATTATTCTAACCGAAGAAGGTATAGATAAAGCCTGTGAGCTTTTGGGTGTGAGTGATTTGTTTGACATCCAAACACAATATGCCCATCATCTTTTGCAAGCCTTAAAAGCAAAAGAGCTTTTCATAAAAGACACCGATTATGTTGTTAAAAATAACGAAGTAATGATTGTTGACGAGTTTACGGGTCGTATTATGGAGGGAAGGCGCTGGAGCGAGGGTTTGCATCAGGCAATTGAAGCAAAAGAAGGTGTGCCTATTCAAGATGAAACACAAACGCTTGCAAGTATTACTTTCCAAAATTTATTCAGACTTTACCCTAAACTCTCAGGCATGACAGGTACTGCAATGACTGAAGAAGCCGAATTTGGTAAAATTTACAACCTGCCTTGTACCGAAATACCTACAAATAAGCCTGATATTAGGATTAATTACCCTGATGTGATTTATAAAACCAAGGAAATGAAATATCAAAAAGTTGCCGATGAAATAGAGCAAATGGCTAAAATGGGCAGACCTACTTTGGTTGGTACAATCAGCATTGAAAAGTCTGAGTACTTGTCTGATATTTTGAAAAAACGCGGCATTAAACACAATGTTTTAAATGCAAAAGCACATGAGCGCGAAGCGTACATTATTGCTCAGGCAGGCAGAGTTAATGCGGTTACTATTGCAACAAACATGGCAGGTCGAGGTACAGATATTTTGCTGGGCGGTAATCCTGAGTATCTTGCAAAAGAAGAACTTGATAAAATGGGTATAACGGTTGATTCACCCGATTATGAACAACACAAAGAGGCTGCTCTTGAGCGAGCAAGAAAAATTACACAGGAGGAACATGATAAAGTTGTGTCGCTGGGCGGTTTACATGTTATAGGTACCGAGCGTCATGAATCAAGGCGTATTGATAACCAATTAAGGGGTCGTGCGGCTCGTCAGGGTGATCCTGGGTCTACTAAATTTTTCTTGTCGCTGGAAGATGATTTAATGAGAATTTTTGGCGGTGATAAAATCTCTGCTCTTATGAATATGCTAAATATAGAGGAGGACATGGCTATTGAAAATCCTCTTATTACTCGTCAAATTGAGTCTGCACAGAAGAAAGTGGAAACTTATCATTTTGATATCAGGAAAAGCGTTCTTGAATATGATGATGTTATTAATATTCAAAGAGAGAAATTTTACATCCAAAGACGAAAAGTTCTTGCCTCTAAGAGCTTAAAATCGGATATCGATTATATGATTAATCTTGAGGTTGATAAAATTTTAAAACAGTATATTTCACCTGATATGCCTCCTGCTGAATATGTAAAAGATGATATTAAAATGCTTACCAATGAAATTCATCTTGTATTCCCTCAGTTAAGCGGCGTTGGTGTAGATGATTTAATGGAGAAAAGATACCAGGAGATGTCTGATTATCTTAAAAATCTTGTTAACGGTGCATATCGTGATATGGAAGAATCATCCGTTGAAAGCTTTAATGATGTTATGCAGCGCTACGGTTCGCCTGATACTCCAAAACAAGAGGCATTTTCCGATAATAATGTAATGCGCACCTTAGAGCGCGACATACTTTTACAAGTTATTGATTCAAAGTGGATTGATCACCTAAACAATATTGACGCACTGAAAGATTCTATTGGGCTTGTTGCCTACGGACAAAAAGATCCGCTCATTGAGTACAAAAAAGAGGCGTTTAATTTGTTTAACGCTATGATGTCGGACATTCAGTCTGAAACAGTAAGGCACTTGTTTAGAGCACGTTTTGGTATACAAATTTTGGATGAAAATCAAAATGCTCTTGAGGATATTCCCTTTGTGGATGAGGATTTTGAGCCTGAAACAGAACTTACTCGTGCACTTAAAAATTCTACTCCAAACTATGTGGATGAGCAGCCTCAGGAAGATATGCCAAAAGTCGGCAGAAACGGCCAGTGCCCTTGCGGGAGCGGATTGAAGTACAAAAAATGCTGCGGTAAAGATAAGTTTTAGTTTATACTTTTACACTTGTTTTCGTAATTTTCTTGTATTTTGTCTTTAATTCTAATAGTGACTTGTAATACATAATGCCTTACGGTCTTAGTGTATATTATGAGTCATTGGGATGTAATTTATAAAAAAAAGGGCTGTGCGCTAGCCCTTTTTTGATTTCGTATCTTATTTCGCGCACTCCAGATAAAACTTTGCCCCTTGTTTTGATTTTCTTTGTTCAAAAATCTCATCAATTAAATTCAGTGTTTCAAATTTATTATTCACCCACTTTGGAGCTATAAGGGTTTTTGAATAACCGCTGCCGGCAAGCCTATGTATTGTGGTTTTTGGCGGCAACAGTTCTAAAAAATCACACACAAGCTCGCAATAGCTTCTCATATCAAGCAATTCAAAAGGTTTTTCTTTGTAGATTTTTGAGAGCGGTGCATCGTCCAAAACTGTAAGCATATGCAGTTTAATACCGTCTATTTCAAGTTTGGCAAGCCTTTTTGCACTTTCAAGCATCATTTCTTTTGTTTCGTCTTGCAGTCCCAAAACCATATGAACGCATACTTTTATCCCTTTTTGTTTTGCAAGTTCGTAAGCGTTTAAAAAACATTTGTAGTCGTGCCCGCGGTTAATTTTTTTAAGTGTGATGTCATGTGTACTTTGCAAGCCAAGTTCCAGCCATGGGTTTTTATAGCTTGCAATTAAGTCAAGTTTTTCATTATCAACACAGTCAGGTCGCGTTCCGATTGATATGCCTAAAATCCTCTCGTCACAAAAGGCCGAGTCGTATATTTTTTTTAGTTTTTCAGTTGGAGCATATGTGTTTGAAAAAGCTTGAAAATATGCCAGAAATTTTTGCGCACCAAAGCGCGTGTTTAGTGCACTAATCCCTGTGATGATTTGATTTTTTATATCCAGTTCGCTTGAGTGTGCTTTTGAAAAGCTTCCCGATTCATCGCAAAATATGCAGCCGCCTTTTGAGATTGTGCCATCTCTGTTTGGGCAGCTAAAACCTGCGTCTACAGTTATTTTATAGACTTTTTCTCCGTATTTATCTTTTAAATATTCGCTAAAAGCAGTGTAAGCTTTTTGCATACAAATCCACCCTCATTTACTTAAATTTTATTATCATAAACTACTTTTGGCAAATATTTTAAAAAATATGATATAATTGTTATACAGACAGTTTTATTCAGGTGGATTTATGAGAATTTTAATTTCAAATGACGACGGCATTGCAGCAACAGGTATAAAAGCTTTAATTACAAGACTTTCACAAGAACATGATGTATATGTTGTTGCACCCGATAGAGAAAGAAGTGCAGCTGGTCATTCTTTAACTTTGCATACTCCTTTAAGAGTTGAAGAACTTGAGTCACAGTATGGTGCAAAAAGGGTCTGGGTAACATCAGGCACTCCTGGTGACTGTATTAAACTTGGCATATGTGCAGTTTTAGGACAAGGTGAACTTCCAAATATTGTTATATCGGGAATTAATCATGGTCCAAATTTAGGTACTGATATTTTATATTCCGGTACGGTAAGTTGCGCTATGGAAGGTGCTATGCTTGATTACCCCAGTATCGCTGTATCACTTGCAAGCATGACAAATGACCCTTTGTATTTTGATGTTACGGCTGATTTTGTTGCAAAATTTTTAACAAGAATTGATAAAATCAGTTTTCCTAAAAAGACAATTTTAAACATTAATACTCCCGCACTTGAAGAAGATGACATCGCAGGCGTTGAGATAACAAAACTTGGTACCAAAATGTTTACGGACAATTATGAAAAACGTATTGACCCTCGCGGCAAGGTTTATTATTGGATGGCGGGTGAGCTTACTACAAAACATGAAGAAGATGGTACGGATATTAGTGCTGTGCGAGCAAATCGAATTTCAATTACTCCTATTACTTTTGAGATGACACATAAGAGCATTATGGCTGATCTTGAAAAAGAATTTTGCAAAGACGGTATTTGTGACTGGTACGGATATGGCTCAAATAATTCTTAATGGTGTAAAAAAAGATATTTCGGATAATATCTCGCTAAGTGAGTTACTCTCTGATATGGATTTGCCAAGATTTTTTGTTGTTGAAAAAAACATGCAAATTGTCTACAGGGAAAATTTTGATAACGAATTTCTTAAAGACGGCGACTCCATTGAAATTGCAACATTTTGCGGTGGCGGCTAGAATAAAATAATTGCTTGTGCTAAAATTCTCCTGTACATTTTAGTGGGGAATTTATGAACAAACGTGCTTATATAAGCGTATTTGATAAAACAGGTATTGTTGAGCTTGCAAAAAGACTTTTAATGTCAGGCTGGGAAATAGTTTCAACAGGAAATACTTGTCGAATTTTGAAAGAAAACGGCATAAATGCGCTTGAGAGCTCTACAATTACCGGATTTGACGAACTTTTGGGAGGCAAGGTAAAATCTTTGCACCCGAAAATTTTTGCTTCAATTCTTGCAGATGAGAATGAGGCAAAAACGCTAGATTGTCCTGTTTTTTCATTGGTAGTGGTTAATTTATATCCGTTTGAAGATTATAAGGGTGTAAATGCCGATATGGATACTTTAGTAAAAAATATTGATATAGGCGGTGTTGCGCTACTAAGGGCTGCTGCAAAAAATTACAAAAATGTCAGTGTTGTATGTGATGTTGAAGATTATAACTTGGATTTTGATAACATTGACGAGAATACAAGGCAAAATCTTGCGCTAAAGGCATTTGAAAAAACTTCAAAATATGATTTTACAATATTTGAGGAGTTGTCTTATAACTTTGGAATTAGTGAAGCGGATATGCTAAATTCTCACAAAGCTTTTTATCTTGATAAAATTTGCGATTTAAGATATGGCGAAAACCCCCATCAAAAGGCAGCTTTATATTCTTATGATAAAAAGCTTGATTATGAAATTTTAAACGGCAAGGAGATGTCTTACAATAATATTTTAGACTCAACAGCGGCGTTGAATATTGTAGCTGAGTTTTACGATGTGAATGCTTGTGTAATTGTAAAACATACAAATCCTTGCGGTGTTGCGCTTGGAAAAAGTGTCGAGGATGCTTGGAAAAAGGCGCTTGATTGCGACCCGCTAAGTGCTTTTGGGGGAATAGTTGCCTTTAGCAAAGAAATAGATGATACTGTTGCTAAGCATTTAACATCTATGTTTTTAGAGGTTATAATTGCTCCTTCTTACACAAGTGCTGCGCTTGAAATTCTTAAAACAAAGAAAAATTTAAGGGTTATAAAAATTAATACAGAACTTCAAAAATATTCAAATTTTGTCCCTCAAGAGTTAAAACTCACTCCTTTTGGCGCTCTTGTCCAAGAAAAAGATACTCTTGAGCTTGATCCGGAGAAATTTAAAATTGTTACAAAAAACAAACCTACACAAGAACAAATTGAGGATATGGTTTTTGCTTTTAAAGTTGCAAAACATGTTAAGTCGAACGGAATTGTTGTAGCTAAAGATTTAAGGGCGCTTGGAATATGCGGAGGACAAACAAGCAGGGTGGGTGCTGTTGAAATTGCAATAAATCGTGTTTGCGATTCTCCAAAAGATGCAGTGTTGGCAAGTGACGGTTTTTTCCCTGCTATTGACAATATTCATCTTGCCGCGCAAAACAGAATAGCTGCCATAATTCAACCTGCAGGCTCAATTAAAGACAAAGAAGTCATTGAAACTGCCGACAAAATGGGTATTGTTATGGCAATAACAGGAATAAGACACTTTAAACACTAGGATTTTGTATGAAAAACGCCGATAAAAAAGCATTAATAGGGTTGTCTGCAGGTCACTTTATGGTGGACTGGTATGCTTCAATACTTGTGCCGCTTTATCCTGTTATAACGGCAAAACTTGGTATATCGCTATCTTTTATAAGTACAATAATTGCTTTTGGTCATATGCTCTCATCTATGTTGCAGCCTTTGTTTGGTTATATTTCCGATAAACTCAAGCATAGGACTTTTATGTTCTGGGGGCTTGTTATGGCGTCTGTTTTTATACCGCTAACCGTTGTTTCAAACTCTGCAAAATTTTTAACGCTGTTTTTGATTTGCGGTATGTGCGGGAATGCTTTTTATCACCCGCAAGTTACCTGTCTTGTTAATACTTTTAGCTATAATAATCCAAAACTTGCAAAATATATGGGTATATTTTTAGGGCTCGGCACAATCGGTTATGCAATAGGGCCTGTTTGTTCTTCAGGTGTTGTTGCTTCCTATGGCGAACATGCTCTTATGTTGTTTTCAATCCCCGGTATTTTAACTGCTATACTGATTTATTTTGTTGTTCCAAAAATCCCGACAGATACTGTTTGCAAGACAAAAGACGGCTTTTTTGTAATTATGAAAGAGATATTGAGTTCTAAAACAATATTGGGACTTGTGCTTATTGCCGTTGTTAAGTCGGGTGTTAGCATTAGTTTTGGTACTTATATGCCGTTTTTACTTGAAAAAAACGGCTTCTCACTCAATGAAATAGGCTTAATTGTTACTTTGTTTTTTACCATAAGCGGTATAGCTACTATGTTAAGCTCTAAAATTGAGGAAAAAATCGGCGGCGCAAATGTTATTCGTCTGTCTTTCTTTTCAATTTTGCCTTTAACACTTCTTACCCTGTTTGTACTGGAAAAAATTCCCGTCCTTGCTGCTGTATTGTTTATTGTGACTGGTTTTTTCATTTTGTTATCAGTTTCTGTAACACTTGTAAGTGCGCAAAAGCTTGTTAATAAAAATAAGGGCGTAATATCAGGAATTATGCAAGGTTTTAGTTGGGGTTTAGGTGCGCTTTTTCTTGCACCGATGGGCTTTGTAGGACAGTACTTTGGTGTTGATAAAATACTTATTATAATGAGCTCTATTGCCTTTTTAACAGGTATTTTCGGTATTTCCAAGGAATTAAAAGAAGTATTTGACAGTGAGGCAAAAGTTTAATTATAAAGTTTTGTTAACATTTTTTTATTTTATTTGGCAATTTTTCTCTTCAAAAATACTTTATTAAAGTACGGAACGGGATTTAAAAATTAAATTTAAAGGGAGAGAGATATGGCAATAGGAGCTAAGGATAAAATTGATGCGCTTTTGGTTAAAAAATACCAAGGTTTAAAGGTTGATAATCCTGTTATTCAGACATCAATGGTTGATCCAAACAGAATGCTTGAAGCTATGAATGATTTTGCAGCAATTCATATGAATGCAATTAATATTCAACAACAGCTAAAAGAAACCTGTATCAAGGCTATTTCTCTAAATAT
Organism: Candidatus Galligastranaerophilus intestinavium; assembly: GCA_018716625.1. Classification (GTDB taxonomy): domain Bacteria; phylum Cyanobacteriota; class Vampirovibrionia; order Gastranaerophilales; family Gastranaerophilaceae; genus Galligastranaerophilus; species Galligastranaerophilus intestinavium. Next base: position 62,691 of record DVJQ01000076.1, read on the forward strand.
CCAATATCGTAAATCAAGAAATTTAAAAAGCAGAAGAAAAGTTGCAAAAGCTGCTAATTAGTTGCATAATTGCTAAATGATATATGCAGATAAAAAACTGATTCTGGCTTCAAATTCGCCGCGCCGCCGCGAAATACTTAAACGTTTCGGTTACAAGTTCGATATTGTAAATTCAAATTATAAGGAAGATAAATTTGATACATTTTCATATGAAAATATAAAAAAGAATTCGCTGGGTAAGGCACTGGAAGCTGCTCAAAGAATTTCTTATAACGCAGTGATTATCAGTGCTGATACCATGGTAATCCTCGATAGTGTGTGTTTGTTAAACAAGCCTCGCAATTTTGACGAGGCTATTTTTATGCTCAAACGCCTGAGCGGCAAGACACACGCTGTTGTAACCTCAATTTCTCTTGTACAGTCAAATTCCCTTAAAAACACTACACAATACACAAAAACGCTCGTCACCTTTAGAGAGCTCTCGCAGGAGGAAATTGTTAACTATATTAATACAAAAAATCCTCTTGATAAAGCGGGTAGCTACGGTATTCAGGATTTTTTAAGTGAATCTGATTTTAAAAACCCGCCTGCTTGCTCATTTATAAAGAAAATTGACGGCGACTATTTTAATGTCGTAGGCTTTAGCCCCTATACATTTGAGAAAATGCTTAAAGCCTTTTAAAAAGCTTTACTTTAGTTCTTTTGTGTAGTTTAATAGTGATGTCGGCAAGATAGCGGAATTGGTTCGGATGATAGAGATATTAAAAACACAAGATAATAACGAGCTTGTAGAGTTAAGTATATCCGAGGCACAATGCGGGTCTTGGTTTAATCTTATCGATCCGACTTATGAAGAAATACAGAAAGTTTCCCTTGTTTTAAATTTAGATGAAAGTTTTTTGAGAAACTCTCTTGACGTAGATGAACGCTCCCGTATGGAATACGAAGACGGGCATTTACTGATTATTACTAACATTCCCGTTATGGAGGATGAGGGCGCATTTGACACTCTGCCTTTAGGTATAATATTTACACCCACAAGCTTTATAACCGTTTGTTCCAAGGAGAACAGAATTATAAGCTCTTTTAATAAAGAAACCGCAAGTTTTTTTGATACAAGAAACAAAACAAGATTTTTGTTAAATATCCTTTTTAGATCTACAAAATACTATCTCAGATATCTTAATTTTATAAATAAACAAACAGATAAAATTGAAGATGACCTTAGAAGAACTATGAAAAACAAGGCACTTTTCCAGCTATTTGAAGCTCAGAAGTCTTTGGTATATTTTACTACAGCACTAAAGGATAACTACATTGTTCTTCAAAAAATAATGCGTCTTACCAAATCTACATTTATAACTCCGTTAAAATTTAAAGAAGACGATATTGATTTGCTTGAAGACGTTATTATTGAAAACAAACAGGCTCTTGAGATGGTTGAAATGCACAGAAACATCTTGGAAAATATGATGGATGCTTTTGCTTCAATTATTTCAAATAACTTAAATATTGTAATGAAATTTTTAACATCAATAACAATTATTCTTGCAATACCTACCATGTTTGCAAGTTTTTGGGGAATGAATGTGCACTTGCCCTTTGCAGCTCACCAGTTTGGTTTTGTGATTGTTATATTTATCTCAGGCATTGCTTCTATGCTTGCCGCTGCGCTTTTTGCCAAAAAAGGCATGTTTTAATTTTTGTTAAAAAAACGGACACGCTTTAAATATCAGTGTGCCCGAATAAGATACGAAAATTATTTATTTACTTATTTACTTGCTTATTCATTCATTTATTTATTTATATATATA
>DVJQ01000007.1 GCA_018716625.1 Candidatus Galligastranaerophilus intestinavium
AAGACATCCAAAATACAAGAGTCAACATGCGAAAGTCTGACCCTATGATGTATGACAGTTTTGATAAATTTTTAAAGCACTTGTATGAAATTGGTGAAAAATTGGAGCTTGAAAAGCAAGAAGCACTAAAAAAATTAGAAGAAGAAAAAGAAAAACTCCGCGAAAGAGAAAAAGAAGTAAATGTACTTGAAAAACACAAAGAACACAAAAAAGAAGAATATCTGCAAGAACAAAAAGCACAAGAGTTAAAACAACTAAACGAAATAGGCGCACAGAAACACTTTGCAAAATCCCGTGAAAAACAAGAAGAAGAATTACTGGAACAGATAAGAGAGCAAAATGATAGTAGAAAACACAAATACAGCTGAACAAAATTATGAAATACCCGCAAAAAGCGCTACATTTGGTGAAGCTTATACCAAAAAAAGCACTGTGGGAGTTTTTAAAAGCGAATTTGAAAAATTGTTGTCCTCCTTTGCAAAAGATAAGGTGTTAAATAAGGATGATGAAATAAACAAACTGTTTTTAGATCTTGACTTTGCTTCGCAATACGACATTGAAAGCACTAAAATCAATCAGCAAGACGCAATGTTCTTTTTAAATGTTCTCAATCAAAACGGACTTATCAACTATCAAGTGCAAGATGATAATTTGCAAATAACAACAAAAAATGACCAACAAATACAAGTTTCAAAAACTCTTATGTCAATGTTAAAAACATCCGTTGACAGCAAAAAGCCCATAAGAATGGATTTTGACAACAATGTGACGGTTATTTTAAAGCTGGACGATAAAGGCAAGGTAAATGCGCATTTTATCCCCGGAGATAAAGCTGTTGAGGAGTATTTGAAAAATAATATTCCATATTTAAGACAAAGATTTGACGAACAAAATATTTCGTATTCAAACATAAGCTACAGACAACACAAAGAACAAAACCAAAAAAACAAAAAGGAGAATAACCAATGAGAGACGCTTACGTTAACGCAATAAACATCCAAGCGGCAACAAGGAACTGGATGGACGCGGTAACAGAGAACATGGTTAATATGTACACACCGGGGTATAGAGAAAATCAGGTAACTTTCAAAACTTTTCTCGATGCTGTTCAGCTGGACGGTTATTTGAAAAATACCGGACAGGGAAAAGCAATTCCCGGAACATCCGTTGAAAACGTTTATCTTGAGGGAAACGGTTATTTTGTAGTGAGAAACGATGAAGGCAGGCTGGCTTATACCCGACTGGGCGAGTTTAAGTTTGACGGCGAAGGCGTGTATAAATCTGCAGACGGCTCAAAAGTTCAGGGCTATATTTTAAATGACAGAGGCGAAATAATGTCCGGTACGCGTTCTTTAACCGACGCCGAATTTGATGAAACAACAGCAAACGGCGGCGCTTTAAGTGTGCCTACAACTGAGATAAAACTCTGGATTGACCCTGATAACGGCAAATTTTTGGGTAAATATGACGAGTATGAAATAAAAGGCGATGGTATATTGTACGGAAAAACAAACGGCGGCAAGGAATCTACACCTTTATATAAAATTGCTACAATGAATTTCCATAACCCTCAAGAATTATATCAATACAAAGACGGCTATTACGTAGAAACTGCAGAGTCTGGCAGACCTGTTGTAAGTAAGGCAGAAATTACAAGCGGTATGCTTGAAATATCAAATATTGATTTTAAAGCAAATGCTACATACTATAAAGAAGCTCAAATGCAGATGGAATTGTCAAATAAGCTTATCTCAAGTTACAAACAGCTCTTGCAGAACGCGCTTCAATTGCTTGATTAATCAATGTCGCAGTTTGTAAATTTAAAACTGTCGGGAAAAATTTCATCCAAGCCCCAAGCAACACTCTCGCCCTTGCAGCCTTCAAGCACGATTTTAAGGTCATGAGTGTTATCCGGTGCAAATTCCGCCAGCCACTGTCTGCAAGCTCCGCAAGGCAAGCAGTTTTTTTGGTTTGGCGAATAAACGGCGATTGCCGCGATTTTCGTTTTTTCTCCCGCCGCAATGGCGCTTGAAATTGCACATCTTTCTGCGCAAAGAGTTATACCGTAGCTGACATTTTCAACATTCACCCCACAATAAACATTTCCGCTTTCATACAAAACAGCAGCACCTACTTTAAATTTTGAATAGGGGGAATATGAATTTTTACTTACTTCTTTTGCCTTGTTTAAAAGTTCATCGTAATTTGTCTGCATTTAATACCTCGAATTTTCTCCAAAATATGCATTATATTTAATTTCATGTGCCACAGTCGTGTCGTGTCCGTGTCCGGGGTGCACAATTGTGTTTTTATCAAGTGTAAAAATTTTTTCTCTTATGCTTTTTTCAATTTCACTGAAATCGCCGCCAAAAAGGTCGCAGCGCCCTATTTCTTCAAAGAAAAGAGTATCTCCCGAAAAAAGTTCGTTTTCTATTAAATAGCACATAGAGCCTTTTGAATGTCCGGGGGTGTGAATCGGCTTTATTTTAATGTTTGCAAATTCAAGAGCGGAATTTTCATCCACATATTCATCAATTTTCGGTTCTTCAATGGCGCCTATGCCAAAATGCGCGCATTGAGTTGCAACATGCTCTATTAAAGGTTTATCGTTTTTGTTTAAAAAAGCCTTTGCATCAGGATAAAGCTCTTTTAGCTCATTCAGCGCAAAAACATGGTCAAAATGCCCATGGGTAAGTAAAATATACTTTAATTTTGCATTAAGTGTACTAAGTTCTTCTTTAATTTTTTGAGCATTTCCCGAGGCTTCAATAACAACAGCCTCTTTTGATTTTTCATCAAAAATAATATATGTATTTGCTTCAATAGGGCCTAAGGGTAATTTTTTTATAATCATTTCTTTACTTTCATTTATGATGCAAAAATGATTTTATCACACACATCCACCTTTGGACAATACTTTCTCTTGTTAGTTCAAAATAAGAGTTTTTCAAAATTTTTATAATGTCCTTATCTTCCAAATTGAAATGCAGCTTTAATTCGCCAAGATAGTGCATTAAATACTCTTTGGCTCTTTTTTGAGTGTCGTTTTGTATTTCTTTTTGTGCGATGAACTGTTCCATACTGTTTTATCATAAATAAAACCGCGCCCGAGTTCATTAGACAAAAAGAGTAGCCAAAAATTATTTTTTATCCGAAAGTTTGTTGTTGGATAAAAATTTATCTAAATTAAAAATTGCTGTTTTTTGTTCTTCTACTTCTGTTTCGTAACCTAAAATTCTTGACAGGTCAGTTTTCAATTTTCCCAAATCCTCGTATTTTTTAAGCTCCCCGTCAATTGCAATTGAAACATCGCCTGTTTCTTCAGATACTACAATGCAGGCACAGTCTGATGTTTCGGTAATGCCTATTGCCGCTCTGTGTCTTGTTCCGTATCTCCAACTCAGTTTCGGATCTTCTGTAAGCGGCAAAAGAACTCCTGCATATAGGACTTTTTCTCCCTCCAAGATAACTGCGCCGTCATGCAGTGGGGTTGAGGGGTAAAAAATCGTAAGTAAAAGCTCTTGGGATATGTCCGCATCAAGCTTTGTGCCTACATCAGAGTGACTAATCGGAGAGTTTGGACGCTGCAGAACAATTAAACCGCCCGTTTTAGACTTTGAAAGATATTTAATAGTTTCGATGAGTTCTTTTAAAACGTCAATTTTTGGTTTTTTGGGATTAAAATTGTTTCGGTTTAAAATGACTTTTTCAAAAAAGTTGCTTTGCCCAATGTAGCCTAAAAAGCGCCTTAACTCGGGTTGGAAAATTACAATCAATCCGAAAATTACAACGCTGACAAGTGTTTTTATGAACATTCCGAAAATTTGCAGATTAATTTTTATCAGAAACTCGGAAAAAATCCACATAAAAATTAACACAAACATGCCGCGCACAAGGTTTTCGCTCTGTGTGCCCTTTATGTATTTGCGGTAAAAATACCACAAAATAAATATCAGAACTACTATTTCAATGATGTTTATGCTGGGCTTAACGACACTAAGCGATTTTAGCACTTCATGAAATTGAGAGAATATAAAACTGTAAAAGCTGCTAAAATCCACTCTTTTTTCCCTTAAATTCTATCAGGTATCACATCATTTCGGATAAGTTGTTCCAAAGTTTCCCTTTTAACTATAATATCAGATTGTGAAGAATTTACAAGTACCATAGCAGGCTTTAAAACGCGGTTATAGTTTGATGACATTGAATATCCGTATGCACCTGTATTATAAACGCACAAAAGATCGCCTTCTTGCGGGTCGTTCAGTTCAATGTCTTTTATTAAAATATCCCCTGATTCGCAAAATCTTCCCGCTACGGTTACTTTTTGGGGGTTATTTCCTTCCTTTTTATTTGCAATTTGTGCAAAATATTTTGCCCCATACATGGAAGGACGCGGATTATCTGCCATTCCGCCGTCTACGGCAATGTATTTTCTGCCGTTGGGCACTTGTTTTGATGAACCTATTGTATAGAGTGTAACTCCTGCCGTTGCAACTATAGAGCGTCCGGGCTCAATGTATAAAACAGGTTTTTTGAGGTTGTATTTGCTGCAGTGTTTTTCAATAGAGTCTGAAATAACTTGCGCAATTGTTTCAATAGAAGGCGGACAGTCCTCATCGGTATAAGTTACGCCTAAGCCTCCTCCGGCGTTTATTTCATAAAGTTCTATAGCGAATTTATCTTTTATTCTTTTAATTTCTTTTAAAATTACACCTATTTCATCAAAATAAACTTGTGTTTCAAATATTTGCGAGCCTATGTGAGCGTGCAGCCCTGTTAATTCAAGGTTTGTGTACTCCTGTAAAATAAGCTCGATTGCTTCGTCAATCTGGGTAAGGTCAAATCCGAATTTTGAGTCTAAGTGTCCTGTTTGTATGTATTCATGAGTGTGACATTCAATCCCCGGGGTAATTCTTAAAAGGATTTTTTGTTTTATGTTTTTTGACTTGGCAATTTCATTTAAAAGCGCAAGCTCTAAAAAATTATCCGCGCTTATCCTGCCCACTCCAAGGTCTAAAGCCATTTCAAGCTCATCATATGTTTTGTTGTTACCGTTGAAGGTAACGTTTTTCATATCCGCATTTGCGTTTTTAATTGTGTATAACTCGCCGCTTGAAACAACATCAAAGCCAAAACCTTCTTGGGATAAGATTTTTGCTATTGCACTAACCATTAAAGCCTTTGAAGCAAACATCATATTTACATTTTCAAGGCGGGAAAACGCTTTTTTATATTCGCGTGCTACTCCCCTTAAAGTTGCTTCATCCATAATATAAAGAGGTGTGGAATATTCATTTGCCAACTCTACAAGGTCGCATCCGCCAATTTCAAGATTGCCGTTTGCATTTATTGTTGTGCTTGCGGGTTTAATTTTTTGATTTATACTCATGATTTATCCTGTTTTGTCTTGCTAAATTATGATAATGATTGTAACATAAAAAAAGTTTATAACGGGAGAAAAATAAATGCCCTATTTAGAAAGATATTTAACCCTTAAAAATACTCTTGTGTTTTTCATTTTAATACTCTTGGCTTTTTTGGCGGGTAATATTGCGGATATTCTTTTAATGCTGTTTGCGGCATATGTTCTTACTTGTGCGATTAATCCGCTTGTTTTAAAGCTCCAAAAGTATATGCCGCGTGTGCTTGCGGTCAGCCTTATTTTGCTTTTGTTTTTGGTTGGTGTTTTAGGGTTTTTAGTCCCTCTGTTTGTTGTTACTGTTAAACAAACGCTATATGTAGTGCAAAATTTTCCAAATTATATTGATAACATTCAAAGTGTTTTAAATTTCAACCTTTTTGGTTTTTCTCTGGCAAAAATAATTAACACAGAGGCGCTCAAGGTTGATTTTTCGCAAGTTATGGGGAATCTTTTAAGCCATTCCATTGAGGCGGGTAAAATAGTTGCAAACTCTGTTACCACAATACTTGCGGTTACTATTATGATTTTTTATCTTGCATATGATGAAACACATATAAAAAATGCTTTTATTGCCTTTTTCCCCGAAAAATACAAAGCTCGCGCGGGTGAAATAGTGGATACAATATCAAATAGAGTCGGCGGGTATGTTTTTGGGCAAATACTTTCAATGGCTTTTGTCGGTGTTTTAACAATGCTGGGTTTACTTTTAATCGGTCATAAACACGCTCTGATACTGGGCTTTTTAACTTTTATACTGGATTTAATCCCTGTAATAGGTCCGACAATTGCAGTTGCTGCAGGGCTTGTAAGTGCAACAGGTCATGGGCTTGTTTTTGTTCTGCTTACTTTTGCAGTGTTTATGATTGTGCAATGGCTTGAAAATCAGCTTTTGCGTCCTATAATTTTTGGTAAATTAATGGATATGCACCCTTTGACGATAATTTTTTCTTTGCTTGTGGGTGCAAGGTTTTTAGGCTTTTGGGGCGTAATTTTGGGGCCTGCAATTGCAAGCGTTATTTGCGTTTTAATTGATGAGCTTTACTTGAAAAGAATTAGAGAACAGGCGGGTTAATGGAGAAATTCTTATACGCGCAAAAATCGGATAAACATCCAAAAATCAATGTCTGGTTTGCATATCCCGCGATAGAGAGCTTTGCAATGGCGTCTTTGGGGTATTTGTCCATCTTTAAACTTTTGGATTTAAGTGAGAATATTTTTGTTGAGCGAGTTTACGCAGACTCAAAAACAACCCGTTGTTCAGTCAAAGATGTTGATGTAATAGGCTTTTCAACAAGTTTTGAAATTGATATTTTGACTGTGGTTAAAATGTTGAAAAAATATAATATTGCCCTGAAATCTTCTCAAAGAGGGCAAAATGACCCGTTAATTTTTGCCGGAGGTCCCGCAATAAATGCAAATCCTCTGCCTTATCAAGACTTTTATGATTTTATTTCAATAGGCGAGGGGCAGTCTACACTGAAAGTTGTCGAATTTATTGCGCAAAACAAACATTTAAAAAGGGATGAGTTACTTGAGAAAATAAAAGATTTTGAAGGCATTTGGGTGCCAAAATTCGGTAAGTATGATGTTAAAGTGGTAAGGGATGTGCTTTTGGAGCCTGTATCAACCCCGATTTTGAGCGACAAAAGCTTTTTTAAGGACACTTTTGTAATTGAAATAGAGCGCGGATGTCCAAAGATGTGCAATTTTTGCCTTGCAAGCTGGTTAAATTTGCCAACAAGATTTTTAGATACTCAAAAAATCATTAATTCAATTTCAAATGCACTTGAATATACTGACAAAATTGCTCTTTTGGGGGCATATGTTGCAGGACATCCTGATTTTGACAAAATTATTGATTTTATAGCAGAAAAAAATGAAATATCGCCCGTTGAGCTTTCAATATCTTCGCTCAGGGCAGATTTAGCGGACGAGAAGTTGTTTAAAACTCTTGTAAAATGCGGACAAAAGCACGCTACGATTGCGATTGAGGCAGGCAGCGAGCGTATGCGAAAAATTATAAAAAAAGACTTGAGCGACGAGCAGATTTATAAAACAGTGGAATGTGCCAGACTCTCAGGGCTAAAAGGGCTTAAAATATACACTATGATTGGCTTTCCAAATGAATTGCAAAGTGACATAGAGGCCCTTGTTACGCTTGCAAAAGATTTAAAAAATAAAAATAAAGGTTTTGAGCTTGCCTTTTCTCTCTCTACCCTTATACCAAAGGCACACACACCTTTTGAGGATGTTGTAAAAGAAAATTCAAAATCTTTGACGGAAAAAATTGAATATTTAAAAAAAGAAATGCATAAAATCGGCATAACCCTTCGTCCTTCAAGTGTTGAGTGGGATGCAATACAGGCTGTTTTGTCGCGTTGCGATATTTCCCTTGCGGATTATATAATTGAAGTGTGCGAGCGTGGCGGAAACTTAGGAGCGTTTAAGCACGTTTGGAAGGAATTTCATAAGAAAAAAATATTTAAAAGCCTTGATGAGGCTGCACAAATGCCTTATGATAATTCAAAAAATACAGTTCCTTGGGAGTTTATAAAAGCAGTGCCGAGAGAGCTTATTGAAAGCAGGCAAAAAGAATATTTATCGCTCGTTTAATTATAAGTATTTTTCGCGGCGGTTAAATAACTTGTTGATTTAAGGGGATTGTTATATCATTGACAGGTAAGCAAAGTTAAACAATAAAATCGAGTTGTAATTTGAGGAAAAAATGGCTGAAGAATTAAAAATTGAACAAAAATTTATTGACGAAGCAAAGCTTTTGAGCCGAGGAGCGGAGATTTTACCTGACGGCTTTATGGGGCTTGCATATAAACTTCAAAAAGCGCATAAGGAAAATCGCCCTTTGCGCGTTAAATTAGGGCTTGATCCGACCCGCCCCGACCTGCACTTGGGTCATAGCGTTGTAATGCGCAAATTAAAGCAGTTTCAAGATTTGGGTCATCAGGTTGTGCTGATTGTAGGCGGCGCAACGGCTATGGTGGGCGACCCTTCAGGCAAATCAGAAACTCGCCCCGCGCTTTCAAAAGAGCAGGTTGAGGAAAACGCGAAAAGCTATTTTGAGCAAATGTCAAATGTAGTGGACATCAAGCGTGCTGAGGTTACAAATAATGCTGATTGGCTGCATTCAATGAGTTTTGTTGAAATGTTAAAACTTGCAACTTCAACAACCGTTGCAAAAATGTTAACGCGTGACGACTTTGCAAAAAGATATGCAGAGGGGCGCCCAATAAGCGTTGTAGAGTTTTTCTATCCTCTTATGCAAGCTTATGACTCTGTTGCGGTTAAAGCTGACATTGAACTTGGCGGAACAGACCAGCGTTTTAACCTTTTAATGGGTCGAGATGTTCAGGCGCACTATGGATTTGAAGATTTTCAACTTGCAATGCTTTTGCCTTTAATTGAGGGTACGGACGGACAGGTTAAAATGTCAAAAACGTATCCTGAGCACTGTATTTCATTTACTGATAGCTCAAAAGATATGTACGGCAAGCTTATGAGTATTCCTGATGAGCTTATGCCAAAGTATTACTTGCTTTTGACTGATTTAGATTTTAACAAGGACAATAACCCGCGCGATGAAAAAATGCGCCTTGCTTATGAAATAGTTAGAATGTACAAGGGCGAGGACAAGGCAAAAGCCGCTCAGGACGAGTTTATTAACGTTGTTCAGAAAAAAGGCGTGCCTGATGACATTGAAGAAATTAAATTAAGCGAGCCTAAAAATATTTTAGATTTGCTTTTAAGCTTGGGCTTTGTACAAAGTAAAGGCGAGGCAAAAAGGCTTATAGCAGGCGGCGGTGTCAAGTTTGACGGAGAAAAGATCGGCTCAATTGACTTTATGGTAAATAAATCAGGCGTTTTGCAAGGGGGCAAAAGAAAATATGCCAAAATTATATTCTAATGTATTAGAATTAATCGGAAATACACCGATAGTCAAGATTAACGGGACTTATGACGGTTATAAGCCAAAGAATTTGTATGCAAAACTTGAATATTTTAACCCCGCAGGCTCGATAAAAGACCGCGTTGCGTATAATATGTTAAAAACCGCTTATGACAAGGGTTTTGTTACACCTGATACTGTTATTGTTGAGCCTACATCAGGTAATACAGGAGTTGGACTTGCCCTTTGCGCAAGCATTATGGGACTTGAGTTTATTGCGGTAATGCCTGAGAATATGAGCGAGGAGAGAAAAAAACTAATTTCGGCTTACGGCGCAAAAATTGTTTTAACTCCTAAAAACCTTGGTATGAAAGGCTCTTTGGATAAGGCCGCTCAAATTGTCGAGGAGCTTGAAAAAGAAGGCAAAAACGTTTTTCAGACAAAACAGTTTGAAAACCCTGACAATCCGCTAAGCCACATTAAAACGGCAGATGAGCTTTGGACTGATACAGAGGGCAAAGTGAGCTTTCTTGTGGCAGGAATCGGTACAGGCGGCACAATTTCAGGCATGGCAAAAAGATTAAAAGAGCTGAATCCGAAAATTAAAGTTTTAGGGGTAGAGCCTGCAGAAAGCCCGCTTTTGACTCAAGGTGTGGCTGCTGCGCACAAAATTCAAGGAATTGGTGCAAACTTTGTGCCAAAAACCCTTGATAAAAGCTTAATTGATAAAATAGTTGACGTAAGGGGCGATGATGCCATAAAATTTACGCGCGAGGCTGCAAAAAAGGACGGGCTTTTGGTGGGTATATCCTCGGGTGCTGTGCTAAAAGCGGCTCTTGAACTTGATAAAAAGATATTTTTTGAAGGCAGAGATGAAATGATTGTTTGCATTTTCCCTGACAATGGCGAAAGGTATCTTTCAGGGGGTGTTTTTTAAATGGATGAAAAAAAGCGCGGATTGTCTATTGTTCGCGGGATTAAGACTGTTTGCAATGACATAAAAACGATTTATGATAAAGACCCCGCGGCAAGGAATTTAGCGGAGATAATTTTTCTCTACCCCGGATTTCACGCGCTTTTAGCGTATAGATGTGCGCATAAGCTTACAAAATGGCACATTCCTTTTATACCAAGGCTCATTTCCCAAGTAGCACGCTTTTTTACGGGGATTGAAATTCACCCGAGAGCAAAAATAGGTAAAAATTTTTTCATTGACCATGGGATGGGTGTTGTAATTGGTGAAACAACAATAATCGGCGATAATGTGCTTATTTATCAAGGTGTAACACTTGGCGGTACGGGCAAAGATACGGGTAAGCGCCATCCGACAGTCGGTAATAATGTTACTGTGGGCGCAGGTGCAAAAGTTTTGGGCAATATTACAATCGGAGATTGTACAAACATAGGCGCAGGCAGTGTTGTAGTGGATGATGTTCCCGAACATTCAACGGTTGTGGGTATCCCCGGGAGAATTGTAAGGCAAAGAGTGTTTATTCAAGGGCAACTTTTGCACAATAGAATTCCCGACCCTATTAAATGTGAATTAAACAGGCTAAAATACGAGCTTCAGGAGCTTCGCACTTCTTTAGGCAAGTAGCCTTGTTTATTGAGGTTTTTTCATTTTGTAGACTTTAAATTCAGCAGGTTGCAAGGTATTAAAGGTTATTGAGCCTGTTATTTCCTCTTGCATTGGAATTTCCACAAATTGACATTTTTGCATATCATCCAATCTGAAATCATAAAACGCGCTGAGTTTTTTGTTATCTTTCAATTTTATGGTTTTATTTGCAACTGCTTTGCCTTTTCTTGTCATGCGCCTTGTATTACCTGCCGTATCAACAACATTTACTTTTTCACTGGGTGATAAGTAATTTGCAACTATAAAAAGACTTTCGTTTGAATTTTTATCTCCGATTATTTCCCAGCAGCAAAAACCGTCTTCGCTTTGTACATGTAAAACAGCTTTACCTTTGCTTAAAAGTTCACTGTGCTGCGCAAAATAATTTAGAGCATTGAATTTTTCATAAAAGCTCCAATTATCATTTCTAATCATTGAAACTTCTTTGCCGATTACACGTTCTATACCTGTTTTTGTAAAACTTTCATCGCCATCTACGTAAAGGGCTGAGCGCTGGGCAAGTTTACCTCCGGGGAGGAATTTTATTTTAAACCATTTAAACAGCGCACCTGCTTCGCCCAGTTGACCGGGGTATTGGTCTATTTCCCTAAACTCTCCGTCTTGGTTGTTGTAAGCTTTTAAAATTGACAAAGGATTTGTCTTTGAGCCTTTTGCATTGTACGTTTCAAGTCGTAAATTATCATTTATTATCTGCTCGGGCGTTTTTATGTATTGGCTTACTATATCATCACCCCAAAGCAGGTCAAAATGCATGTCTTTGTGATATTCCTTAAAATAACCGTCCCACAGCATATACTCTGCCAAAGTTGCAAAATATGGAATGTGTTTTTTAATTTTTGCATTCATTTTGGCTAAAACTTTATACGGTGCGCGATAGCTTATTGGCATGCCTGATTTTTGGGAAACTTCATCCACAACATGGTCAATATGATCTACCCTAAAGCCGTCAAAGTTGTACTCTTTCTGTAGATTTTGCATATAATCGACGAAAAAGTCGACAACTTTTGTGTTAAATTTATTTTTTTCAAAATAAACAAAATAATAGGGCGTTTGGCAATCAAGATTTGCAAAATGAGTAACATCTTCCCCTTTAAAATTGTAGTGTTTAAAAGTGGGATATTCGCCTGACTTGTGCATTTTATCGTATATAGGAACTCCTGCCGAGCACCATGCACCACCGGGCATTGTCCAGAGCCCTTCTTTTATAAGCGCTTTTATTATCTCATCGTGTTTTACTATGTCATCTTCGCATTTAGGTTTTTTGCCGTTTGTGCGCTCAATTATATTTTCAACTCTTTTTAGCAATTCTTCCTGTTTGTCTTTAAAAGACATTTTATAAGAAATTAAGATTTTAAATTCTTTCAAATCATCGTCGTAAGTCTTTGTATTATTTGCCTTGAGAGCCTTTTCAAAGTTTTTAATTTGACTGTCCAGACTTTTTACATCAATCCAGCGTGCACAGTACGGATGTGTCAGAATAATTTTTGAAAATCTTCCTGTTTGGGGCAGAATATCATATATCACAGGGTGTCCTGCAAGTTGTGCCAATGTTATAAAAAATTTTACCTGTTCTTTTGCACTAAGACCTAAAAACTTTGCAATTTTTTCATCTTCAAGATTTTTTGAAACATCCGAGGATTTAGGCAGATAGGCGCATTCAAATTCTCTCGGGTGAAAAGGTATTAAATAAAGCGTTGCAGGCATAATGTTTAATTCTTTGTTGCCGCAATCAAGCGAAACAACCTGTGCAAGCCAGTCAATAAACTTTCCGGCGCGGTTTGGATCGGAGCCTAAACCTGCCAATGATATAAGTTTAATGTTGTGTCCCTCTTTTTTGAACCAATTTGAATGTTTTACTTTTCTTCTTGAAAGCGCTGAAGGGTTTGTAAAGTTAACGAATTTTTCACCGTCATAAGTTCCCTCGCGTTTTAATTTTTCACAAAAAGCAAAAATAATCTCCCCGCTGCTGAGTTCTTCAAGTGTTTTATAATGCGGATAGGGTAAATATCCGTATTTTTGAATGGTATTTGATAAATACTCCATTCTTTTCGGGTCAATGTCTTTTATTCCGTATATTTCTTTTAATTTTGCAAATTGGAGATTTATATCAAAATTTGATAAAAAACTGTTTTCGTTTGCTTTTGGAGTAATTAAATTGAGCACTTATCCACCATCACTTATCTTTTTCTATCCTACATAAGCTATACTAGCAAAAAACGATGAAATTTTTAACGCGAAGTAAAGAATTGTAACGGAGCATACTGCTAAAATGATTTACAAAGTGGCAAATTTTGCTACTTTTGTATAAAATGTCGATTAAAAAGAACTTTTTAAAGAGGATTTTTAGGGTTTATGGCGGACAATTTAGAAGTAAAAATAGAACAACTTACAGATGCGATAAGGAGCTTATATCAAAGACCTGCACTATCACAGAGTGAAATTAACAACTTGATGACAAGTCTTGCGCAAAAGTTTGAAAATTCGTCAGATACGGCAACACAAAGGTTTATTGGCGTAATTGTAAACGAAACGAAAAAAGTCCTTGAAGAAAAGCAGATTGAAATGCGTCAACAGCTCACAGGTTTTGAAAACTTAATGAAACAAATGACTCAAGGCATTGCAAATTCTAAAATGCCTATGGAAGTGACAAAAATTTTAAATGAAGTCACTGATATGTACGCAAAATTAGGCTCTCAAGAAATTGCACTTCAAAAAATAAACCAGACTTTAATTGCAAATAAGACTGCAAACCCTATAAACGAAATCATTAAATTAAGTAATGAATTTGCAGTTTTTAGTCGCGGTTTTGAAAATATTACCCACACACTAAACAAAAATTTTTCTGATTTTCTAAATCAGGTCAAATCTTTTAATTCAAAAGAAGAATTAACGGATATGCAACTTGAGCTTGATACAATTAACGGGAATATCAACTCTATTATATCGGCGCTTGCAATAATTGACCATAAATACAGAGATTTAACAGGCCTTATTGATTCTTTCAATGCAAAAGAAGCGGTATTTGACCAAAGTTTGGACAGTATTAAACAACTCTCCGACAAGTTTGAAATTGTAAAAGAAAATGTTTCAAATACTGCGACAAAAGATGACGCCGGTGAACTTAAAGAGAGAATTAACTATGTAAGTGATTCTATTACTGCTCTTGGCGGTAATTTTGATAAAACCATAAACATAACCTCTCAAAAGCTTGCAACTGCAATGAATTCTATTGAGGCAAAGCTTATTAAAAGTCTTTCATCTGATGAAAACGAAAAATTTAAAGCCGAACTAAAGGCGTCTGTTGACAAAATAAGTTTGCAATTTTCTGTAGACAAGGAAGAAATCCTGAAAAAATTACAGGAAAATTATTTGCAAACAATAACACAGGCTGATGAAAATTTAAAAAACCAGATTTTTGAAAAAGTTGCACTGCTTACAACAGGTATTAATGCAATAAATACCCAGATTGATAAAGTTAGCGAAGAATTAAGCGCAAATGTTTCTCAAAACTCAGAAAAGTCTATTGTTGTGCTTACAAACTTTAAAGCAAAACTGGATTTGATAGAGCAAAATATTAAAGAATTTTTAAAGCAAAGCCTTTTAGATGAAATAAAAAATACGGAAGAAAATGTCAAAACTATTACAAGGGATTCTTTATCAAGCGTTGTTGAGCTTTTTAGCAGCGGGTTTTCAAATATAGAAAGTGTTCTTGAAAACAAAGAAGCAAAAATGAGTCAAAGTTTTAGTGTCGCGACTGATAATTTTAAAAATGACATTAAAACTCTTTCTCAGGAACTTTCTAAATTGAGAGAACAGGTGCTGTCCTTTAATGAAGAAAACCTTGAAGCTGTTCGTGAACCTTTAAAACAGGTTATGGAAGGTCTTAAAAATGATACTTATACTGAACAGTTAAGTATAATAAATCAAAATATTTTAGACGCCGCAAAAAATATTTCCGATGCTTTTGAACCTGTAAAAAAAGAGTTGGAAGACATAAAAAACGATTCTGTTGATGAAAAGTTAAATATAATAAACCAAAATATTTTGGATACTGCGACAAGTCTAAATGATTCTGTAAATAAAACGAAGGTTGATTTATTAAATACTTTGCAAGGAGTAAATTTACAGGCATTAAACGATATAAAGAGTCTATCTCCCCTAATTTCAAATAAAATTGACGAAATAAAATCTGATAATGCAAATAACGTTGATGACCTTAAAAGCTACTACCATCAGGTTATAGAAATCGTAAAAGATAAAGTTAATGAACTTAAAACAGATGAAAACCCTCTCTCTGAGGTAAAAGTTGATCTTCAAACAATGTCAAATCATATTGTTGAAAGTGTTGAAAATATTAACTTGAATATCTCAAAAGAGTTTGAAGCTTATAAGGAAACTATTGAAAATTTCCTTGATATTCAAAAAAATTCAGAAGATGGAAATAGTGCAAATGAGATAAAAGAAGCTCTAATTTCAATTAAAAATGATTTGATAGAAGGTATTTTAGGTACAAATAAAAATGCGAAATCTAATTTTGCACTCTTGGAAGAAAAAATTAACGTACTTTTAGAAAACCTTGAAAAAATAACGGATAAAAAAGATATTATTGAAGCTATAGAAGATGCTTCATTAAAATCAAATACAGATGCCGTTTTAGATGTTTCAAACAGTATTTTAAATCGTGTTCAAAATATTAACAACGATGATATTTTGGCTGCTATAAGCGAATTGTCCGAAAAAATTCAAAACAATAGTAATATTGAAACTGTTTTAGAGGCGGTCAACGACATTTCGCAAAGACTGCAAGATGAGCAAAATCACGAAATTATTGATGTTTCAAATAATATTTTAAAACAGCTGCAAAATAACAATAATAATAGTGATATTGTTGAGATGCTGAGTGAAATTGCTCAAAAAATCCAAAACGATAATGCGCAAAATATTAATAATGCCATTAAAGATATTAATGAAAAGCTTGAAGATAGCAATAAACAAAATATTATAGAAGCCGTTAATAATATTTCGGAAAAAATTGCTCATACAAATCAGCAACAAATTCACAATGCAAAAGAAATCATAGAAGAATTGCAAAATGCATATTCTGAAATTACAAACAAAATTGATGCTTTTGCTTTGCAAAGAGAAAATAAAGAACAGGTTTCAGATGAAGATATTATCCAAAAAATAGATTCAATTAATGAAAAACTAGAGCTCATAAACGTAGATAAAACTGATGACATAGTTGATTTAATAGAATCTTTAAAAGAACAAACGGAAAACACATCCAGAGATTTTAATGAACAACTTTTGGATAGGATAAATGAAGTTTTTGAAAAAAACAAAGAATTTATAAATGATGAAATTATAAACAGGTACGACAAAAACAATGAAGAAATTACAAGTGTAGGCGAGTATCTGTCAAAAATTAATGAATATTTAACAAACGTAGAATATTTAAAAAATAACTTAAGTGAAGACCTGAAAGACTGTCTGGAAACAGGCATAAAAGAGCTTGGTGAAAAATTCAACTATACGTTTAATAAAAATGCCGACGAAATGAGAGGCGAAGCCTATACAATTAACGACAGAATTCAAAATGTAGAAGATAATATAGATAAAATTGCACAAAACATAAGCAAAATAGCAGGTTCTAATAACGATGACAGTTATGCATACTCACTGCAAGACGTAGAATCTGATGTTGCAAAGTTGCGCCTGAGCGTGGAAAAAAATCTTAGAGGAGATAATTACAAGGATTTTATAAACAGGCTGATAGAATTAAAAAATATAAATATCGAAAATAATAAACTTAACCATTCGCTCGAGAATAAAATGGGCAGTCTTAATAATTGGCTGAAATCAACATCTCAAAAACTTGACGGCATTGCCGAGCAGGTTGCAAGTGCCCATCAAATGAGTATGGAGGAAATTAAAGCAAGACTTATACGTTCTGAAAAGTCCCATGATGGTAACAGATTTGAAGAAGCAAATAAAAAACAAATTTCTTATCTTGAAGATTTGGATGAAAAGTTGAATTTAGTTATACAAAAACAAAACGATGCTTTTGACCCTACATCCTTTATTGATGTTACTTATGAAAATATGCGCCAAACAAAAGAATTGTCTGAGCGCATGGACAATATTGAGTCTAAAATCAATAAAATTCAAGGGTATATGGAAAAAATTGTTGCCTACATCGAAGAATAAACGCAAACCAAAGCGATTGCCGCGGCGGTAGACAAAGTGTATCAGGGCGAAACCGTTCCAAGCCGCCGTTGTGAGCGAAGCGTAAGCGAAGTGAACGGAGTCTAAAAATCCCCACCTAAAGTCATATTTACATGCCCAAAAAAATTTTTTAAAATAAAAATGAACAATTTACATACCTGCTTCGTTATATAAATGTAGGAGCTAAAAAATGAAAGACAAATGCAATAAATACGAGGCATATTTTACATTTAGAGATGAAAATGAACTTTTGGAACACATTAAAAATTGTTCCGAGTGTAAATTGGAACATGAAAAAATGCAAAAGGTGTCAGACTTAATAAGTGAAGTGCGTCCGTATTTTTTAGCACAAAAAGAGTCTAAAAACAAAAAAGCGACAATTTTAAAAACGGCTTGTTTTTCTGTTGCGCTGTTGTTTTTAACCATCGGTACAGGAGCTCTTAATTATCAATACGATATAGTTAACTCTATCGTATATCATAATTTAAGCGCCGAGGAGCTGGGATTTCCTACCGATGAATACGGGCTCATTATGGTAGAGTGATGAAGTTTAGTGAATTAATCGAACAAAATAAGCAAAACGTCAGAAATATAATAAAAAAAATAACAAACGAGCAAAATGAAGATATAGAACAGGAAGTTTATATCAAAGTTTGGCAAAATCGTGATAAATACGAGGAAAAAGGGAAACTAAAAGGCTGGATTGGCACCATTGCAAAAAATCTTGCCAAAGATTACCTGAAATCCTCCTATGTCAAAAATCGTACCGATTTAGACGAGGAAAAGTTAAATGAAATAAAAGACAAAAAAACTACTCCCGAGCTTAAACTGGTACAAAATGAACGTCAAAAAACAATAATACAGGCAATAAACAATCTAAAACCAAAACTGAAAGAGATAATTTTGTTATGTGAAATAGAAGGTAATACATACGAAACAGTTTCTAAAAAGCTTAAAATACCTCTAGGAACTGTAAAATCAAGGTTATACAACGCAAAAAAAGAGCTTGCACAAAGCTTAAAAGATTTACTTTAGAAAGGACTAATTATGAAAAAAATCGTACTTGCTTCAACTTTAGCACTATTCTTATGCACAGCTGCCGTTCAAGCTGCTCCTTGTGCCGCTGACTGTGATTGTCAAGGAAAAGCTCAGGCACCTTGCTCAAAAGATTGCAAATGCCAAAAGCCTGCAATGACAGATGAACAAAAAGCAGAAATGAAAGCTAAAATGGATGAAAAAAGAGCAGAATTTGACAAAAAACTTGGTTTGACCGATGAACAAAAAGCAAAATCAGAACAAATCAGAAAAGACGGTTTTGAAAAAATGAAACCTGTTATGGATCAGATAAAAGTTAAAAGAGATGAAATAAAAACCATTCGCGAAAACGGTTCTCTAACTCAAGCTGAAGCAAATGCAAAAGTTCAAGCACTACATAAAGAAATAATGGAACTTAAAGGTCAGGCAAAAGAAATCAGAAAACAAAATATGCAAGATTTTGAAGCAATTTTGACTGATAAACAAAAGAAAACATTAGAAAAAATGAAACAGGAAGGCAGAAAAGAATTTGCAAAAAAACACAAAGCTAAAAAAATCGGTGGATTTGACGGTCGTCCAATGCCTCCGCACCACCCTGCAATGCAACCGTTAGGTACACCTGCCCCTCAAACAAAGTAGCTCAACCAAAGGTGTAGTAAACACTACAAAATTTAATTCACTACAACCGATTCAATTGCCCTTGATATTGTTCAGGGGCAATTCTTTTACTTGCCTTTATGTTTATAGATTGTATAATAATTATATTAACAGGAAGTTCGGGGAATTATATGAAAAAAGCGCTTATAACAGGTATTACAGGTCAAGACGGCAGTTATCTTGCAGAGTTGTTGCTTGAAAAAGGTTACGAAGTCCATGGGATGAAACGTCGTGCGTCTTCATTTAACACTTCAAGGATTGATCACCTTTATCAGGATATTCACAATCCTAATCTTAAATTTAAACTTCACTACGGTGATTTAACAGACTCTACAAATATTATTCGTCTTATACAAGAAATACAGCCGGATGAAATCTATAATTTGGCTGCGCAATCTCATGTAAAAGTGTCTTTTGACGAGCCTGAATATACTGCAAACGCTGACGGCATAGGCGCACTCAGAATTCTTGAAGCAATCAGGCTTTTGGGACTTGATAAAAAAACAAAATTTTACCAAGCTTCAACATCTGAACTTTTTGGACTTGTTCAAGAAACACCGCAGAAAGAAACCACTCCGTTTTATCCCCGCTCTCCTTACGCTTGTGCTAAGTTATATGCATATTGGATTACGGTGAATTACCGCGAAAGTTATAATTTATACGCTTGTAACGGAATTTTATTTAACCATGAATCTCCAAGGCGCGGCGAAACATTTGTAACAAGAAAAATTACTCGTGCAGCGGTTAGAATTTTGCTTGGAATGGAAGAAAAATTGTATCTTGGAAACTTAGACTCTAAGCGCGATTGGGGTCATGCAAAAGACTACGTTGAAGGTATGTGGAGAGTCTTGCAACAAGAAAAACCCGAGGATTTTGTTCTTGCAACAGGTGTTACAACATCCATTCGCGATTTTTGTAACATGGCATTTAAAGAACTTGATATTGACCTTGTTTGGCAAGGCAAGGGAATTGATGAAAAAGGAATAGACAAAAAAACGGGAAAAGTCCTTATAGAGGTTGACC
The DNA here is from genome assembly GCA_018716625.1 of Candidatus Galligastranaerophilus intestinavium. Lineage (GTDB taxonomy): Bacteria > Cyanobacteriota > Vampirovibrionia > Gastranaerophilales > Gastranaerophilaceae > Galligastranaerophilus > Galligastranaerophilus intestinavium. Next base: position 19,906 of record DVJQ01000007.1, read on the forward strand.
CCAGATACTTTAGACCTGCAGAGGTAGATTTGCTTTTGGGCGACAGTGCAAAAGCTCGCCAAAAATTAGGTTGGGAGCCTAAATATGACCTTCAAACAATGGTAAAAGAAATGATAGCGAAGGACTTGGAAGAAGCAAAAAAAGCAAAAGTACTGAAGGATAAGGGTTATCAAATCTTAGTTCCGCAAGAAGCATAAACGGCAGAGTTGTACTTAAAAATAAGGAGAATGCCAGTGAAAAAAATATTACTTACTTTGGTTTTAATGTTTGCGATGACTCCCGCTTTTGCAGGCAATAAAACTGTTGTAGAATGTTTAAATTCGTTTTCTTCGGATAATCCCTCCGCTTATTTTACAGGCAAGGTTGTAAAAGAGGTTGAATTTAAAAATGGTGTGCTTTTGCGCGAAAATGCAATTATAAAAGGAAAAGTCTTGCAAGTGGTGGATGCAAAACGTGCAAAAAGAGATGCATATTTTGTAATTAAACCCTTGACTTATACTGACCCTGTCGTCAAAAAAACATATACGGTGAAAGATGACGACTGGGAAGCAAAAGTAGTGGGTTATAAACCTTTTGATGCAAAGGAAACTGCAAAAAGCGCAGGGATTAGCGTTGCAAACTTTTTTATGCAAGGTTTTAGCACAGTTTATCACTTTGGTGACGGTTTTATTCATCCTGCCTCAGGTAAGGGCCGCTTTAAATCAGGTGTTAACAATGCCTATGAACACTCTATTTTATCCTATGTTGAAGAAGGAAATGCCCTTAAAGTAAGAAAAGGTGACTGCCTTGCCCTCAAGTTTTATCAGGCAGATGTTCCCAAGTGGAAATTTTGGGCAAGAAATAAATAATCTTTAAACGCTCTGCAATTGTCGGAGCGTTTTTTAAATAAAAAAAAGAGGCGCTGTTGAATAGATTGTTGTCTATTTACCTGGAGTGCGCCTCTAAGAAATAAGATACGAAATTTATTTTATTAACCCGTCACCCTGACTTACTCTCCTGCCACCCTGACTTACTCTCCTGTCACCCTGAACTTGTTTCAGGGTCTTGCAAATGCAGCATGCTATCGCTCGGTTTGCGTTTTGCTCCTGTGGGTATCTCGCGCCGGTGCGCTCGATTATCCTACGTCGCCATCGTAGTGCACGGGCCTTGCTCACCGCAAGCCCCTATCGCACCTCACGTTTGGTACGGTTTACGTGCTCTGTGCCAAGCTCACCGCTTGCCACCTTCGCACT
>DVJQ01000008.1 GCA_018716625.1 Candidatus Galligastranaerophilus intestinavium
TAAATAAATAAATAAATAAATAAACAAGTAAGTAAGTAAGTTAGCAAGCAAATGAATAAATAGGTTAGTAAACAATTTTCGTATCTTAATTTCGGGCGTATTCAGGTAAATTACATACGCCCCTTTTTTTAAAGAATCCCAAACAAAAAGCGGTCTTAATATAAGACCGCTTATAAGTTATAAACCTCAACTAATCATCCAGCGCATCAACACCGGGGAGCACTTTGCCTTCGATAAATTCCAAAGACGCACCGCCGCCTGTTGAGATATGTGTAAAGTCATCGCCGTTGCAGAATTTTTTAGCGGCACTTACAGAGTCACCACCACCTACAACAGATACAGCACCTGCTTTTGTTGCTTCAACAATAGCGTTTAGAACTGCTTTTGTACCTTGTGCAAATTTAGGATTTTCAAATGCACCAACAGGGCCGTTCATAAGAATTGTTTTTGATTTTTTAATAACTTCTTCAAAAGCTTTTTGAGTATTTGGACCTGCGTCAACCCCTTCAAAGCCGTCAGGAATATTGTAAACATCTACAACTTTATTTGTGCCGTTACCTGAAAAATCATCTGTAACAAGGACATCTGTTGCCATGATAAGATTTACGCCTTTGTCTTTAGCTTTCTTTTCAATAGCTTTTGCAACTTCCATTTGATCGTCTTCATGGATAGAATTGCCAATTTTACCGCCATTTGCTTTTACAAAAGTGTATGCCATACCGCCGCCAACAATTAGATTATCAACTTTATCCAAAAGATTTTCCAAAACGCCTATTTTAGATGAAATTTTTGCACCGCCTACTACAGCTGTAAAAGGTCTTTGAGGATTGTTTAAAAGACCGCCCAAAGCGTTTAATTCTTTTTCCATCAAAAGCCCTGCAACAGCTGGTTTTAAAACATGAGCAAGTTTAGCCGTTGAAGTGTGTTTTCTGTGAGCTGCGCCAAAAGCGTCATTTACATAGAAATCGCCCAATTTTGCAAGCTCATTAGCAAAAGTCATATCATCATCTTTTGCTTCTTCTTCTTTATAAAAACGGATATTTTCCAAAAGTGCAACCTGACCGTCTTTTAAGTCTTTTAATTCTTCCTCTGCACCTTTGCCTACAGGTTTTGATACAAATAAAACATCTTCACCCAAAACTTTTGACATGTATTTTGCAACAGGAGCAAGAGAAAATTCTTCTTTCCATTCACCCTTGGGACGTCCCAAGTGAGCCATAAGGATAATTTTTGCACCTTTATCTTTAAGCATTTTAATTGTAGGTAAAATCGCCTTAATTCTTGTATCATCAGTTACATTTTTGTTCTCATCCAAAGGAACATTGACATCAACTCTCACAAGAGCACGTTTGCCTTGGATATTTTCCAAATCCTTAATTGATTTTTTCATTTTATAGTCCCCTATAATATTTCTAACGGGATTATTTTAAGTCAAAAAAACGATATTTACAATATTTTGTGTTAAAATTCAAAAGTTATGGAATTAAATCCTGTAATAGTTTCAGTTATCCTACTTTGCATTTTATGCCTAATGCGCGTAAACGTGCTGCTTTCGCTTATTATTTCGGCAATTGCAGCGGGTTTGTGTGCGCATATGAGCATTGATAAAATCATGAACACTTTTATCTCGGGAATGGGTGCAAACTCAGAAACCGCACTCAGTTACATACTTTTAGGAGCGTTTGCCGCCGCCATGACACATACAGGACTGGCGCAAATTCTTGCAAGGCGCATAGCTCTTGTGATTAAGGACAATAAATACCTGCTTTTGCTTATTATAGGTACAATTGCAGTTATGTCGCAAAACTTAATCCCTATACACATTGCTTTTATACCAATTTTAATTCCTCCGCTTTTGGGCGTTATGAACAAATTAGAACTGGATAGGAGAGCTGTAGCAACGACTCTTGCCTTTGGTTTAAAAGCCCCCTACATAGCAATTCCTGCCGGTTTTGGTTTAATTTTTCAGGGTTTGATTGCGGAAAATATGACACAAAGCGGGATTGAAGTGTTAAAAACGGATGTCTGGAAAAGCACTTGGTTCTTGGGTTTTGCCATGTTTATAGGGCTTTTGATTTCAATATTCATAACTTACAGAAAACCCCGTAAATACAAGGATTTAGACCCTATTTACGATGAAAAAAGTTTTTCTGAGAAATCTCTGCGTTTGCGCCGAAAACACTACATAACTTTATTGGGCGCGTTTGCAACTCTTGCCGTTCAACTCTGGAGCGGTTCTTTGCCACTTGGCGCACTTGTCGGTTTAGGAATAATTTTTGGCGCAAAAGCCGTCAGAAAAAGGCACATGGACAAATTAATCAACGAAGGTATAGGACTTATGGGCTATGTCTCCTTTGTAATGCTTATAGCGGCAGGGTTTGCGCTTGTCCTTCAAGAAACGGGCGGTGTAGAGAGCCTGCTTGATTGGCTGTTGCCTTATATGCAGACATCCAAATTAATCTCCGTTATACTTATGCTTTTAATCGGGCTGTTAATTACCATGGGGATTGGTACATCCTTTGGTACAATACCCATTTTGGCGGTTTTGTTTGTGCCCCTTTGCGCAAAATTGGGACTTAGCACACCTGCTTCAATAATCGTGCTTGCTGCGGCTTCTGCACTTGGGGATGCAGGCTCTCCCGCGTCAGATACCACACTTGGACCAAGCGCCGGTTTAAATGCGGATAATCAGCATAATCATATCCAAGATACCTGCATACCAACGTTTTTGCACTTTAATATTGCGCTAATTCTCGCCGCTGTCATTGCAGTGTATATTTTTTAAATTTAATGTATAATTATCGTAAACAATTACGGAAGGAACAAATTATGTCAGAAACAACTTTCAAGAACACAAATGTTGAATTAAACGACACAGATTTTTCAAAATACGCGGCGCTTGCAGCGGACGCAGTTTGCGACATTAAATCTCGCGCAGGCAACCAAGGACAATTTTTGAACTGGATTGATTTTCTGCCAAACAACCAGCTGAAAAACATCGACAATTTATTTGATTTAGCTAAAAAAGCTCGCGATGAAAAGTACACAGACATTGCCGTTTTGGGCATTGGCGGCTCAAGACACACAACGGAATCTTTGGTAAAAATGCTCGGAATTGATTCGCACGCTCATTTTTATTCATCAGTTGACCCGACAAGTTTTGAGCGTTTTTCAAAAACTCTTGATTTAGACAAAACTCAATTTTTAGTAGTTTCAAAATCGGGCGGAACGCTTGAAACAACTGTAGCGTATGAAAATGCAAGAAAATTAATGCAAAAACATTTGGGTAAAGATGATGTTTCGGACAGATTTATTGCCATGACAGACGCTTCAAGCGAAAAAAGCGCTCTAAGACGCCTTGTAGACAAAGGCGAGTTAACAGCAGGCGGATATGTTCATGATGATGTAGGCGGCAGATTTTCAATTTTTGACGACGCTACAATTTTCACACTTGCATTTTTAGGTGTTGAAAAACAAAACGTGATTGACATGTTAAATGCATCATTAGAAGCTCAAAAAGAGTTTTTAGGTAAAAACATTGAAGAAAACGACGCGCTAAAACTTGCTATTTTTAACGTTGAGGCAAGAAAAAACGGTAAGACAAAACATTTTGTCGAATACTTCGGAGATGCTTTTTCAGGCACAACTTTGTGGGAAAAACAACTCAAAAACGAATCCTTAAAAGCAAGAATTTCAACAGATACAAACGTTGGCCCGGGGTATTTGCACTACAATGCTGAGGCTGATTTGGATGAAAACAACAATGACTCGTTCTTTACTTTTGTTTATGTAAAATCTGATGATAAAGTGTTTAACGCGGTTATTAAAGGCGTTGTAAGCGCATACAGCTCTCAACACCCCGTATCGCAAATTATTTTGACTGACCTGTCTTACAAAACTTTAGGCAGATTTATTGAGCTGAAACATTTTGAAACGCTCTACACAGGCAACATCCTAAGACGTATGGAAGATAATGTTACGGGAGAAAATGAGGCACTGGCTGAAGTACTTCAACCAAACGTTGAAAAATACAAAAAAGAAGTTAAAAAAGCACTGGGTGCTTAGTTAAAATGACAAAACAAAAAATCCGCCCCTTTTTAGAGGCGGATTTTAAATTATTTTGAAAAGACAATTTTTTCATCTTTTTCATCAATTATGATTTTATCCCCGTCTTTAAACTCGCCTTTTAATAGCGCCTTTGAGAGCGGGTTTTCAATACTTTGACGAATTTCACGTTTTAGCGGACGAGCACCGTATATCGGGTTAAATCCATTGAGTGCAAGTCTTTCTTTGGCATCTTCAGTTATTTCTATTTCAATTTTCCTTTGTGCAAGCAAGTTTTTAAGGTATTGAACCTGAATATCCACAATGTGCTTCAAATCATCAAGTTTTAATGCATCAAAGAATACTGTTTCGTCTATTCTGTTTAAAAATTCGGGTTTAAAATAATCTCTTAGTTTTTGAGTAACTTCTTCTTTTGTTTGTTCTTTTTCGGTTTCTGACAATAGTCCTTTTACTGCATTATCCAGAATAATATCCGAACCTATATTTGAAGTCATAATAATGATTGTATTTTTGAAATCTACCGTTCTGCCTTTTGAATCAGTTAAACGACCGTCATCGAAAATTTGCAACATTATATTAAATACATCAGGGTGCGCCTTTTCAACTTCATCAAAAAGTATAACCGAGTAAGGTTTTCTTCTTACCCTTTCCGTAAGTTGTCCGCCTTCGTCATAGCCCACATACCCCGGAGGTGCGCCTATTAACCTTGATACAGAATGTTTTTCCATATATTCAGTCATATCAATACGAATAAGAGCGTCCTCGTCCATAAACATAAACTCTGCAAGCGCTTTTGCAAGTTCTGTTTTACCTACACCGGTAGGCCCTAAGAACAAAAATGTGCCAATCGGGCGTTTTGGATCTTTCAGACCTGAGCGCGCACGACGAATAGAGTCGGAAACAACCTCTACCGCTTCGTTTTGACCGACAACCCTCTTGTGTATAAGGTTTTCCATTTCGATAAGTTTTTTGCTTTCGGATTCAACAAGTTTTGAAACAGGCACGCCTGTCCATTTTGAAACAACTTGGGCAATGTCCTCGTCGTCAATTTCTTCTTTTAGGAGTGTATTTTTCTTGCCCTGATTGTTTTTTGCCTCTTTAAGTTGACACTCAAGCTCAGGCAATGTACCGTATTTAAGTTTTGCCGCAGTTTCAAGATCAGCCTCACGTTCGGCATTTTCAATGTCATGACGGACTTTTTCAATTTCCGCTTTAATGCCTGCTTCGCCTTTTATACTGTTTTTTTCGGCTTCCCATTGCTTTTTAAGGACATCAGCCTTTGCACTGACTTCTTCAAGAGTTTTGTTTACAATTTTAATTTTATCTTCATCTTGATTATCATTGTCGGATTTCAAAGACTGCAATTCAATTTTAAGCTGCAACTTTTGGCGCTCAAGCTTATCAAGTTCTTCAGGCATTGAATCTATTTCAATCCTTACGCTTGAGGCTGCTTCATCCACAATGTCAATTGCTTTATCAGGCAAAAACCTATCTGTTATGTAACGGTTAGAAAGTTCAGCCGCCGCAACAAGCGCAGAGTCTTTAATTCTAACCCCATGGTGAACTTCATATTTGTCTTTTAGACCTCTTAGGATTGAAATAGTATCTTCAACCGAGGGTTCATCCACCAAAACAGGTTGAAAACGACGTTCCAGTGCGGGGTCTTTTTCAATGTATTTTCGATATTCATTTATTGTTGTAGCACCTATTGTCCTTATTTGACCGCGCGCAAGCATAGGTTTTAAAAGATTGCCCGCATCTGTTGAACCCTCACTGGCACCTGCACCAACGACTGTGTGCAGCTCGTCTATGAACATAATTATTTGTCCTTGAGATTTTTCAACCTCGGCGATAACTTTTTTCAACCTTTCTTCAAATTCGCCCCTAAACTTTGCACCTGCAACAAGTGCGCCAATATCAAGTGCCACAAGTTTGGTATTTTTAAGACCTTCAGGCACATCGCCCCTTATAATCCTTTGTGCAAGACCTTCGACAATTGCTGTTTTACCTACACCTGCCTCACCTATAAGCACAGGGTTATTTTTTGTCCTGCGGTTTAGCACCTGAATGATTCTCCTGACTTCCTCATCACGACCGATTACAGGGTCAAGTTTACCCTCGCGGGCGCGTTGCGTAAGGTCAATTGAGAATTTTTCCATTATTTTATAATCTTCATCAGCATTGTTTGTATCCACTTTTTTATCCCCCCTTATTTTTTTCATTGAGAGTAATACTTTGTCTTTTGTTATTGAAAATTTATTGAAAATTCTTGTTATATCATAGTTTGCACTGTTTTGCGCATTTTGCGCAAAATCGCAAAGTGCAAGGAGCAAATGCTCTGGTGAAATGAATTTGTCTTTTAGCGCTTTTGCCTCAGTGTTTGCAAGTTCAAATAATTTTGCGCTTTCCTGAGAAAAATAAATTTCTCCCTGATTACTTACTTTTGGCAAATTATTTATCGCAGCTTTAACATCATCTTTAAAAAGCATTGTGTTAAGCTTCAAATCACTCATTAAATCAGCGGCTGAGCTTTGAGAACTCAGCGAAATTGCATATAGGATATGCAAAGGCTCAATGAAAGAATTTGAATATTCCTTTGCAATCTCTTGAGAGTTAATTACAATATCTTGCGACGATTGAGTTAAGTTATCTAACATAATAAAAATCCTTATCAATATATATTTATATTAATAAGGATTTATTATTTTTTTACAAAAATTAATGTTAATTTAATTTTTCATTTTACTCAGGAATAAATTGATTATCTAAAATCTTTATTCTAAGAGGTTCTTGCAGTACAAATTCAACCCTTTGAGATTTGTGAATCCACATTTTTTGAGTTCTTGTACCATAGTAGCGGACTTTTGTTAAGTGCGGACATCCGCGAATTAAACGTATTTCAGGTTCTTTTTGACCAAGTGTTGCAAAAGCACTTGCAAGAACATTTCCATCTTTATCAAGAACTGATTCTGTTTGCAGTGCAATATATGCATTTTTAAAGAATCTCAAAGGTTTCTTTGTTTTTACTACTTTACCGCTAAACTGTGTACCTATCGGGATTAAAAGCAATCTGTCTTTATTTACAAAGTTAACCAAAGCGCGCGCGATGAAAGAATCACCCGGTTTTGCTTTTTGTACGTTTATACATTCCATAACCCCAAGAGGCAAAATCGTTCCCGCCGGAATAACAATCTCATCACCGTCAAAATAAGCATTTTCAACAACGTAGCCGTCTTTAATTATGGGTCTTTGTTTATCTGCCAGTTTTTCACTCGGGCGAATTGCAACTTGCGCCATCATTTTGTACAAGAACATTGCAACCTCGCCGCGGGTAGCTTCGCGGTTAGGCTCAAGTGTGTGTTCATGCCCCGGAGTATTGTACATCAAGCCGTTTTGAACAGCTTTTGCAGTTTTTACCAAAGCCCAAAGGGGAACTTCGTTTGCATCAGGATACTTAGACAAAATTGCAAGCGCTTCTTCTTGGGTCATATCGCTTATTGAAAGCGAATTTAGCACTACAGACAATGCCTGTGCACGAGTAACCGTATTTGTGGGATAAAAATAACCGTCAGGCGTACCCACAACAAGGTCAAAGAAAGAGGCAAGCTGAATATCATTATATGCCCAATACCAATCTTCAACGTCTTTATAATCTCTTGTAGTATCTATTAATTTTTCGCGCAACCTTAGCGCACTTACAACCATAGAACAGAATTCCGCTCTTGTAACGTTGTTGTCTGCCTTATATGTACCATCAGGATAACCGACTACAACACCATTTTCATACAAATACTCAACTGCTTCATATGCCCAGTGAGAACTCGGTAAATCACTGAAAGTCTGTGCGTTTGCACCCACAGTACACATCGTAAGTGTACAAATCAACACTGCAAAAAATTTTAAAATCTTTTTCATCTTTATCTCCAAACCGGTTATAGCAATATTTTAGCTTTATAAGTGCACCTTGGCAAGAATTTTACATTGTTTAGGCTATGTCTTCTTCTACCTTGGCTATATTATTCTTCATCGGAAGCTTTATCAGCTCCGCAACGTTCTTTTTTTTTCCGACCATATCTGCAGTGACCGTAAAGGTCTTTATTTCGGGATTAGTCGGAACTTCATACATGACATCAAGCATAATTTCTTCAACAATTGAGCGCAGTGCGCGCGCACCTGTTTTTCTCTTGATTGCTTCTTTTGCAATAAGGTCAATAGCTTCATCGTCAAATTTTAACTCAACACCGTCCATTTGCATTAAGCATTGATATTGCTTAACAATAGCATTTTTCGGTTTTGTTAAAATCATTTTAAGCGTTTCTTCATCAAGCGGATCCAAAACTGTATATACGGGTATTCTACCTACAAATTCAGGAATTAAGCCGAATTTTAACAAGTCATCAGGCTGCAATTTTTTGAGCATTTTTGCTGCCTGCAACTCTTTTTCCGCAGCTGAAACGGGATTTGAACCAAAACCTACTGTTGAAGAATCTCCCGCACGACGTTCGACAATTTTATCCAAACCGACAAAGGCACCACCCACTATAAACAAAATATTTGAAGTATCGATTTGTATAAATTCCTGATGAGGGTGCTTTCTGCCGCCTTGCGGAGGAACATTTGCAACAGTGCCTTCTATCATCTTTAACAGCGCCTGTTGTACGCCTTCGCCCGACACATCGCGCGTAATAGAAGGGTTTTCAGACTTTCTTGCGATTTTGTCTATTTCATCAATGTAAATTATGCCGCGCTCAGCCTTTTGAGCGTTATAGTCGGCACTTTGATAAAGTCTTAAAAGGATATTTTCAACGTCATCGCCTACATAGCCCGCTTCTGTAAGAGTTGTAGCGTCAGCTACCGCAAAAGGTACATTTAAAAGTTTTGCTAAAGTTTGAGCAAGCAGTGTTTTACCCGAACCTGTAGGACCGACTAAAAGAATATTGCTCTTTTGGATTTCAACGTCTGACTTTTCGTTTTCCATGTTGTGAGCAATTCTTTTGTAGTGGTTATAAACGGCAACAGAGAGGACTTTTTTGGCATCATCCTGACCCACGATGTGCTCATCAAGGTAAGCTTTAATCTCATGAGGTTTTGGTATGCCTTCATACAAAAGTTCTGCCTCTTGTGATTTTTCTTCATTTTTTAAGTTAAAGAGTTCCTCATCCAAAATTTCATTGCAAAGCTCGATACACTCGTCACATATGCAAACATCGGGCCCTGCGATAAGCTTTTTGACTTGATCTTGGGTTTTACCGCAAAATGAACATTTCAAATTCGGTTCGTCACTTTTTGCCATTTAATTTCTCCAAATTAATTTTCTTTATTTTCAGCACCTTCAAGAGTAATGACTCTGTCTATCATGCCATATTCTACAGCTTCTTCAGGTGTCATGATGTAGTCACGATCGGTATCCTTTTCAATTTTCTTCAAAGGTTGACCTGTGTTGTTTGCAAGGATATTGTTCAGTGATTTTTTAATTCTTATAATTTCATTTGCCTGAATTTCAATATCCGTTGCCTGACCCTGCGCACCGCCTAAAGGTTGGTGAATAAGTATTCTTGAGTGCGGCAGTGCAAGACGTTTGCCTTTTGTACCTGATGAGAGCAAAAATGCACCCATAGAAGCCGCTTGACCAAGACAAATTGTCGATACATCGGATCTTATGTGTTGCATTGTATCATAAATCGCAAAACCAGCAGTAACCGAGCCGCCGGGCGAATTAATGTAGAGCATAATGTCTTTTTCAGGGTTCTCGCTGTCCAAAAGAAGCATTTGTGCAACTACAAGGTTTGCAACCATATCATCTATCGGTGTACCGAGGAAAATAATTCTTTCCCTCAATAATCTTGAAAAAATATCAAAAGACCTTTCACCGCGTGAAGATTGTTCTATTACAACAGGTACAAAACTCATATAATTTCCTTTCACTATTTCGTTTTAAATTTGTTTGAGCTCAAAAGAAGCTCGTTTACTTTCTTTGTAGCAATTTGTTGAGATAAAAATGCAAAAGATGAAGGGTTTTTCTTCATTTCTTCAAAAATAGAGTTTGCACTTGAACCGTACATTCTTGCTATTTCTTGAATTTGTGTCAAGAAATCACCTTGTTCGATTTTAATGTTTTCATTTTTTGCAATTTTTTCAATTATCAATGAATTTTTAATTCTCTTGATTGCTTCTTCGCGCATTTTCTGATTAACTGACTCAACGCCTTCCGCATCCACTAGCTTTTGCCAATCTTGACCTTGGCGCAGCGCGTTTTGTTTTGTTTCTTCTTTTACTGCTTCAACTTCGCGCTCAATCATAGACTCTTGAATGTCAATATTTGTTTCATCATACACTTTGTTGAAAATAGCGTCAGATTTTCTTCTTTCGTTTTCATAATTTTTGGCATCTTCAAGATATTTTTTAATGTCTTCTTTCAGTGCGTCAAGTGTTTCAAATTTGCCTGCTTTTTTTGCCAACTCATCGTTTAACTCGGGCAATTTGCGCTCTTTTACTTCATGCAAATTAATTTTAAACTGGGCAGGGGCACCTTTTAACTTTGGTTCATGATAATTTTCAGGGAATGTAACATCAATTACAAATTCTTCGCCCGCGCTGTGCCCTACAAGACCTTGAGCAAATCCGGGGATAAAGTTTGAATGAGCCAAGTCAAGAGTGTAATTTTTTGCACTGCCATGTTCGATTAACTCGCCGTTTACGCTGCCTTCAAAGTCAAAGACAACAACGTCTGTTTCATTTGAAGCTCTGTCAACCTTTTCAAGGGTTGAAAATCTGTTTTGTAAAGCCTCAAGCTCTTTATCCATTGCATCGTCTTCGCCCTTAAATTCTTCATATTCAACCTCAACATCCTTGTAAGGAGCAAGATTAACCTCAGGTTTTAATTCTGCTTTAACCGTAATTGTTAAGTCTTTACCTTTTTCAAATTCAAAATGCTCAATCTGAGGTTGAGTTGCAAGGTCAAGTTTTTCTTCCTGAGCAACTTTTGCAAATTCATGAGGGAAAATGCTTTCGATTGCTTCAATTTTTATTCTTTCAATACCGACGTATTTTTCAATAACATTAGCAGGAGCTTTACCTTTTCTAAAGCCTGCAATGTTAATGTTTGAGCCGATTTTCTTTAAAGTTTTGTTGTAAGCGTCATTAGCTGTTTTTTCATCTACTGTGATGGTGATTTTTACAAGATTGTTTTCTTGTTTTTCAATACTGTGTTTAGTCATAGTTCCTCTTATTTTAAATTAAGTGTGTCTGTATAATAGTATAAATCAAAAATAAAAAACATGGTCAATTTGGTGTATAATTTCTTTAAAAGGTAATTCACATATGTTAGAAAACTTGAAAAGAAAAATTGTTGTCTCGGTACAGGCCATGCCCGATGAGCCTTTGTATCAAGAGGTTGCACTCAATGCGATGATAAAAAGCGTTGTAACAGGCGGTGCGGGAGGTTTAAGACTTGCAGGCGCAAGGGATGTAAAAAATGCAAAAAAAATGTACCCGAATTTGCCTGTAATAGGGATTACAAAACCAAAAAAAATTCCCGATAACTTTTTGGATGTTGTATACATCACCCCGACACTAAATGATGCAAAGGAAATAATCGAGGCAGGGGCGGATATTATAGCTTTTGACGCCACAATGCGCGAGCGCCCGAACGGTGAAAAATTATGCGACATTATAAATTTTATAAAATCACAAAATAAACTTGCCATGGCGGACATTGCAACGTATGAGGAAGCAAAAAACGCAATAGAGCTGGGTGCAGATATTGTTTCAACCACTCTGAGCGGTTATACAAACGAAACAAAAAATAAGCCAAATGAGCCTGATTTTGAACTTTGCAAAGCTATAAGTCAAGATTTTAGTACACCTGTAATTGTTGAGGGAAAAATTTGGACACCTGAGCAAGCAAAAAGGGCGTTTGATTTTGGCGCATTTTGTGTTGTAATAGGTTCGGCGATTACCCGCCCGCAGTTAATAACAAAAAGATTTACGGAGATTTTAAAATGAAAATGGCACTTGGGATAGACATTGGCGGTACAAAAATTTATGCCGCAAACATAAATGACTCGGGCGAAATATGCTCTGAGGTTGAAAAATATTCAACACCAAAGTCAGCGGATGAAATAATTAAACTGTTAAAAGAAATTATTGCAAAACATGAAAATAACATACTTTTCAGTGCTGTTTCTACCGCAGGGGGCGTTAACAGAGAAAACACAAAAGTAATTTGCTCTACCGCTAATATGCCCTTTGGCTATCCTGACACAGATTTCAGCTTACTTTCAAACAAACCGGTATTTGTTGAAAACGACGCCAATTGCGCCGCTTGGGCAGAGTATAAAATCGGCAGTGCAAAAGGCATGGAAAACAGCATTACTTTAACCTTGGGTACAGGTGTCGGCGGCGGGATAATTGTTGACGGTAAACTTTTAAAAGGCAAAGGCGGAACCGCGGGTGAAATGCATTTTAAAATGTCCATGGACAAAAAAAGACAATGTTCTTGCGGCACTTACGACTGTTTTGAAATTTACGCCTCGGGAAACGGGCTGAGGCTCAGCGGAATTGACACAACGGGCGATAAAAACATTACAACTTACGATATAATTGAGGGTGTTGAAAAAGGCGACGAAAAAATGCTCAGGGCGTATAACATGTGGCAAAATTACATTATAGCGGGGCTTGTAGGGCTTGCTGATATTTTTGATCCTGATTGCATTGTTTTATCAGGTTCTATGGGAAAATTTTGCGACGTAGAGTATATGCAAAAGCTTGTAAATGACGAGATTGTGACTCTGCCAACAAAAATTTTACATGCGACATCGGGTAATTACGCAGGGATGATTGGCGCTGTGCTTTTGGGATTTAACAAATTAAAACTTGATTAAAGCAAAATTGCACGCACATACCCAAGAAGAACTCAGGGTTGTTGACAGTAAAGACAAACTAAAGGAGCTGATAAAATAAACATTGTTCATTTTTTTGCACCGCCAAAATGTTTTTAATGTATAATTTATGCGGGCAAAACAGGCAAAAATTCCACCGGAGGAAAAATGAACGAACTTATAACACTTATTGAAGCTACAGCTCTTGCAGGTATTGGCGGAACAGGTCTTGGCGGAGTAATCGGCGCCCTTTTTAAAAGAGATTCAAAAAAAACCGTAAGTTTGCTTTTAAGCTTTGCAGGCGGCGTTATGACCGCAATTGTTTGTTTTGACCTTATAATTAGCGCAATAAACACAAAAACAAATGTTTTTGTAATTTCTCTCGGAATATGTGCAGGAGTGCTTGTCGTATACCTTTTAAATTTTATAATCGACAGAAGAACTAACCATGAAGTTCACCACATAAACACTAACCACCCGCAAACCGCCGATGATTTAGACGAGCTTATACACTCAAATCACCTAAGTGCACATATTGAAAAAAAAGACACAAGATTCTCTCTTTTTATAGCAGGGTTAATTATGGCATGCGCAATTGCACTTCACAACGTCCCTGAGGGCATGACAATAGGTGCCTCTTTTGTAAATTCGGGAAGCGCACTTCAGGGTTCAGCCCTTGTACTTGCAGTTTTAATAGGTCTGCACAACATCCCTGAGGGTATGGCAATTTCCGTTCCATTAATAAACGGCGGAATAAAAAGAAGAAAAGCCATATTTTTAACCGCACTTGCGGGCGCGCCGACAATTTTGGGTGCAATTATCGGCTATTTAATAGGTGATATGGGTGCACTAGGACTTGCCTTAAGTTTAAGTTTTGCCTCAGGCGCTATGTTATATGTTACTTTTGGTGAAATTATCCCGCAATCAATTTTGATGTATAGAAGCAAACTGCCTGCTTTTTTCGTTATAATAGGTATTTTGGTCGGTTTAATCGTGATTTACACTTAATATTTAATCTTAACCCAGCTTTCATTTTTATAATCTCCCCGCCTTACATGCAAAAAGACGCTGTTTGAATTTTTAATTTTTTCAAGCATTTTTTTATTTTCTTCAACATTTTCTCTAAAATCCGGAAAAATGAAAGCCTGTCTTACATCTTTTCCAACATCTGAAAAGTATTTTTCATTTTGAAAGTAGCCGCTGTAATATCTAAGTGTTTTGCAGTTAAAAATATTCGGGTTGTATTTTGAATAATACTCTTCTTTGGCGGGTATTTTGACAATTTTAAAATCTTTAAATCTCCAACGCCTTTTATAATAAAAATTTCTTAATTTGCCCATGAAAGTTTTTTAAGCCCGACTTTTTTAATCTGCGCCTGCGTTGCAAATTCAAGTTTTAAATTAAACAAATCAAGCTCGTAATTTCTTAGTTTATCGAGCTTAAAACTTGAAATATCATACAAAATATGGTCTTTCTTTTTATTTTTTAAAGCAAGGGAGAAGGCGTATATAAACATTTGATTGCCAAGTCCGCCCATAATTTTAACTATTCTGTAATTGCCCATGGGTCTAATTATAACATAAATCAGTTTTGCCGAATTGATGCTAATTTTAAAGCAATCAGCAACATTGCCATATCGGGTTGCAAAAATTTATTTATGCTACAATATTTTCAAAAGGAGAAAACATGAGTGTTTTAATTTTGGGCGGAGCAGGCTATATCGGTTCTCACACAGCTTTTGACTTTATAGAAAGAGGGCTTGACGTTGTAATTTTGGATAACCTCCAAAGCGGTCACAGGGAGGCTCTACACCCAAAAGCACGCTTTTATGAAGGGGACATAAGAAACAGCGAATGTCTGGATGAACTTTTTAAAAAAGAAAAAATTGACTCCATTGTGCACTTTGCGGCAAATTCCCTTGTGGCAGAGAGCATGAGCGACCCTTTAAAATACTATGACAACAACCTTATGGGAACAATGGTGCTTTTAAAATCGCTTGTAAAACACAATATTAAAAAAATTGTATTCTCATCAACAGCTGCAACATACGGAGAACCGCAAAACATACCGATTACGGAAGATGATGTCACAAATCCCACAAATACATACGGCGAAACAAAACTTGCAATGGAGAAAATGTTCAAATGGGTTTCTCTGGCTCATGGCGTAAAATTTGTTTCTTTAAGGTATTTTAACGCGGCAGGAGCACACAAAAGCGCAAAAATAGGCGAAGACCACAGCCCTGAAACACACCTCATACCAATTGTTTTACAGGTAGCAAACAATCAGAGAGAATCTGTTTTAATATACGGCGATGACTATAATACTCCTGATGGCACCTGCATTCGCGACTATATCCATGTAAGCGACCTTGCGCAGGCGCACTATCTTGCGCTTGAGTATCTGAACAAAGGCGGCGAGAGCAATATTTTCAACCTTGGCAACGGGGTGGGTTTCTCAGTTAAAGAAGTAATTGAAACATCAAGAGAAGTAACAGGACATAAAATCCCCGCCATTGTTGCAAAAAGGCGCGAAGGCGACCCCGCAAGGCTTATCGCCTCCTCGAAAAAAGCAATTGAAATTTTAGGCTGGCAGCCAAAATATACCGATTTAAGAGAAATAATCGAAACCGCCTGGATGTGGCATAAAAACAACCCGAAAGGATTTAGAGCATGAGCGATGAAGCAGTAAACCACCACCAATACGACGACTGGAAGCCCTCGATTAACCCGTGGCTTGCCGTAACTCCCGTTATGGTTGCAATTTTTATGTTTGTATTGGATGAAACTATCTCAAATGTTGCTCTCATCTACATTGCAGGCTCGATGTCCGTTTCACACAACGAATCCACCTGGGTTTTAACAAGCTACCTTATTGCCTCGGGTATTGCAATCCCGCTTGCGGGCATGATGGCTCGTGTTATGGGCAGAAAAAATTATTTTATACTAAGTATTATAATATTTACAATCTCGTCTTTTTTGTGCGCAGTAGCCCGAAGTATGCCCGAAATTGTACTTTTCAGGTTTATTCAGGGGCTTGGCGGCGGCGGTCTTTTGCCTCTGGGGCAATCCATAATGCTTGAAAGTTTTTCTAAAGAGGACAGACCCAAGTCTATGGCGATGTTCGGTGTCGTTATCGTCTTTGCGCCGCTTTTGGGTCCTGTTTTGGGCGGATGGATTACCGAAAACTGGTCTTGGCCTTGGATTTATTTAATTAACATCCCAATCGGGATAGTTTGTGTTATTCTTGCAAAAAAATTACTTGAGGACCCGCCGTACGCTAAAAAACAAGAAGGCATAAAAATAGACGTTGTGGGGCTTACCTTTTTATCCCTTTGGCTTATAAGCTTGCAGACCGTACTGGATAAAGGTAATGACGCAGATTGGTTCGGCGCGGCTTGGATTTGCTGGCTGAGTGCTTTTTCTCTTGTTTGTGCGGTTTTATTTTTTGTTTCACAATTCAAAAATAAACACAATCCCTTAATTGACCTTAGTATTTTAAAAAATCGAACATACTTTTTTGGGACATTAATACAGGTTATCCTGATGGCGGTATTTCTCGCCTCTGCGGCGCTTTTACCTTCCATGCTGCAAACTCTTTTAGGTTACAGCGCCTATTTAAGCGGACTTTCCATGGGTACGCGCGGTATAGGAAGTATCTCGGGGGTTATTTTATACCTCATACTCTCAAAACGTATGGGCGACAGGAGGATTACAACTATAGGCCTTACACTGTTGGGTTTTGCAAGTTTATTTTTTGGCATGATTAACCTTGAAATCAACCTTAGTATCATTGCTGTACCCAACATTTTATACGGTCTTGGAATATTCCTTGCTCTTACACCTCTTGTTCCGCTTTCCTGCTCTACAGTAAGCAATAAAGACATGGCAAACGCCTCTTGTTTGCAAAACCTTGTTAAAAACATAGGCGGCGCAATAGGTACATCAATAGGTACAACTATGGTTTCACGACTTGCACAGGCGCACCAGCATATGATGTCGGGACACCTGAACTTTTCAAATGATGTTTATATGGCAAAGCTTTCCGCAATGTCCCAATCTTTTATGCAAGCAACTGCAGATTTTGCAACAGCGCAGTCAATGGCAATGGCAAGCATTTATCAGGAGCTTTTGCAACAAGCAAGGCTGTGGGGCTATGTAGATACCTTCAGATGGTTTGCTTTTGCAACATTCTTGCTTATTCCTTTGCTTGTTCTTGTTAAAAAACCAAAGGATGAAGTTTAAAAAATTTTACAAAACTTAATATTATAAATAGTCTAAAAACACTTCCTGCAGGCACTTTAGATGTAAAGTCACTTCATCAAAAGTTTGTGTGGTTCAATGCCTAAAGCTTCCGCAATTTTAAAAAGTCTTTTTAGCGATGGGGCGCGCTTTCCACGCTCGATTTCCGATAAATACTCAGATGAAAGCGAACATTTCATTGCTAACTGGACTTGGCTTAAATTCCTCTCGTTGCGGTATTTTTTTATATTTTGTCTGATTATTTCAAACGTAGCATTTGCCATAATTTAATTTTAGTGTTATTTTGTAAGAGTTACTCAGGCAAATAGCCTGAATAATATCTGGAGTGAATAAGATATGAATTTAAAAATTTTTGGCAAAAAAGTGCCAAAAAACGGGCTTTTTCTAATTTAAAATACAAATTAAATTTTGCAATTTGTCCGCATGACTAATTTTATTTATCTACTCTAAACTTTTAGCGCATTAAACTGATTAAAATAAGGAACAGAATATGAAAAAACAAAACGCTTTTACATTAGCAGAACTTCTTGTATCAATTTTAATTATCTCTGTAATACTTACACTCTTAGCTCCTGTTATTACAAAAAGAGCAAAAGAGAGTATATCAGTAAGTA
>DVJQ01000009.1 GCA_018716625.1 Candidatus Galligastranaerophilus intestinavium
TCGGAGGAGGCAGCGGAGGAAGTATAAGTTCAGCTAATGGATACAATGGAAGTGTATACGGTGCAGGCGGCGATGGAGCAACAATTGTGTTTGATTCATCAAATAATGTAACAAAACGTATTGGTGATAACGGAGCAAACGGAGTAGCTGAGATTACATATGATTTAGTTCGTCAAGCCGCAGGTGGCGGTGGCGGAGGCGGTGGAGCTTTTATCAGAGTTGAGAAGATAAAAGTAACATCGGGTAAAGAATATACAATAAAAGTAGCCTCAGGTGGTGCGGCAGGTTCTGTTGCAACAAAGGGATCTGACGGGGGTGTAACTTCTGCTACTTTTGATAGTGTTACTTATACTTTATCAGGTGGTAAGGGAGGACAAATCGGAACATCGTCAACTGATACAAGTAATGTTATACAAGGTATAGGAGGATTAGGAGGTATTGTAAGTTCTAATGTATCTGATACGACAAATATTGAATACAAGAACGGATTAAAAGGAGATGATGGCAACACCTACACAACAACAACGGGTTTTGTTGTATCAAACGGAGGCAATGGCGGTACATCAGGTCTTGATACAAAAGGTGGTTGCGGAGGATTGTTTATAGACAGTTCAATATGTACAAATACGAATGTAAATGGTACAAGTGTAGACTTTGTTAGTCCAAATCAAATATTTGATACTGCTCAATACGGTGCTGCAGGTGCAGGCGGCGGAGGGGGAGGCTGGAGTGAAGATACCTTTAACTATCCTGACTCAGGCGGAGGCTCGCAAGGACAGAGCGGATATGTGTATATTAATTGGGTTAAGTATAAAAATTAAATGATAAATATTTTCGTATCTTAATTTGTGAGGCGCACTCCAGGTAATGAGATTACAAAATCTATTCAGCGGCGCCTCTTTTTTTATCAAAAAATAGCCCCAATATAAGCTTGGGGCAATTAATCTTAAAATATTCCAAACAATTTCTTTTTTCTGTAATTTGTTATTGTATCTACTTGGAGATCGACTTTTTTATCATACGTTCTGTACGCTCTCAAATACGCTCTTGCCGTATCGATTGACGTAAAGCAGGGTACACCGTACATCTCGGCTATTGTCCTTATCTGAAAACCGCTTGTTTGAGAGTTTTTACCCAGAGTCGGAGTATTTATAATAAAGCTCAAACGTCCGTTTTTCATACGTTTTTGCAATTTATCAATCATAAATTTTTCAATCATCTTTGAGGGTACACCGTTTTGCTCAAGAAATTTGTGCGTTCCCCAAGTTGCCATAATAAAAAAGCCTTGCGAGAAAAGTCTTTTTATAATCTTTAATGCGGGCTTTTTGTAATGGTCATTAAGCGATACAAGCACTCTTTGCTTTTTACCGCCAAACTTGTAACCTGCAGCTATAAAAGATTTTAAAAGCGCGCGTTTAAAGTTTGTATCAACTCCCAAAACTTCGCCTGTCGACTTCATTTCAGGGGCAAGTGCGGGATCAATTCTGTTTAATTTTTGGAAAGAGAACACAGGCATTTTAACACATACAAGGTTTGTTTTCCTATAAAGCCCTGTGCCAAAACCAAAAGAGCGAATTGACTTACCAAGTGCCGCATTAATTGCCATTTTTACCATGGGAATGCCTGTGACTTTAGACATGATAGGCACTGTTCTTGAGGCTCTGGGGTTAACTTCAATTACATAAACAACATCATCTTTTATAATAAATTGAATGTTCATTAAGCCTTTAATATTAAGCTTTTTAGCTATTGCACGTGCATAATTTACAAGTTTACGCTCATTTTTCCGACTTATGTTTCTTGAAGGATATATGCTCATGGAGTCACCGCTGTGGACACCTGCACGCTCTATGTGTTCGCAAATACCGGGGACTAAAATGTCTTTACCGTCAGACACAGCGTCCAGCTCGACCTCTAAGCCCTCAATATATTGGTCTATTAAAACAGGGTGCTCGCTTGAGAATTGTAATGCCTGATTAATGTAGGTTAAAAGTTCATCGTCATTGTATACAACCTGCATTCCGCGTCCGCCGATAACGTATGAGGGACGCACCAAAACGGGGTATCCAAGCTCGCGAGTTGTTTCAAGTGCCTCTTGAGCACTTCTTACCCCCTTGCCCTTTGGTTGAGGTATTTTTAAATCTTTTAAAAGTTTTTCAAAAACTTTCCTGTCCTCAACCGCGTCAATACTTTCTAAAGATGTTCCAAGGATTTTTACCCCGTATTTTGCAAGCTTTGGCGCAAGATTAATTGCGGTTTGTCCGCCAAACTGTACCATAACGCCGATTGGGCTTTCCTTTTTGATTATATTCATTACATTCTCAACGTTCATAGGCTCAAAATAAAGCCTAGTTGCAACATCAAAATCGGTCGAGAGTGTTTCGGGATTTGAATTTACCATAACCGACTCGTAGCCGTTTTCATTCAGCGCCCAGCTTGCATGCACAGAGCAATAGTCAAACTCAATCCCTTGCCCTATTCTAATTGGACCCGAGCCAAGAACTATGACATTTTCTTTTTTAAGGGTATTGCCTTTTTTGTCGGTCGTTTCTTGTTTGCACTCCTCAAGCTCACATTCTTCGCAATATGTCGAGTAAAAATAGGGGGTTGAGGCGCGAAACTCTCCTGCGCAAGTATCAACAATCCTAAAAGATGCCTCAAGGTTAAAATTATCAAGTGTTTGCTGTTCAACATTTGCATAAGCGCAAATCTCGGAATCCAAAAAACCAAACTCTTTTGCTTTTTTGTACAGTTCGAAATTTAGCTGCTTAACTTCAAGTTCTCGTTCAACATTTGTAATGTCTTTGATTTTATTAATAAACCATTTGTCAATTTTTGTGATTTTATTCAGCTCATCAACCTCAACGCCGCGCGAGAGAGCTTCTGCAAGTCTGAAAATCCTTCTGTCATCTTGGATATGAAGTTCTTCCAAAAGTTGTTCCAGCGACATGTTTTCAAATTTGTAGTGTAAAAGCCCTGTTTTTTTGCCTTCAAGAGAAGTTATCGCCTTTTTAAAGCCCGAGCAAAAAGTTCTGCCAATTGCCATAACCTCGCCCGTAGCCTTCATTTTAGTTCCTAAAATCCTGTCGCCTGTTGCAAATTTATCAAAGGGCCATTTTGGAATTTTAACCACAACGTAATCAAGCGCAGGTTCAAACGCTGCAACGGTTTTGCCTGTAACAGAGTTTTTAATTTCATGCAAATTGTAACCTATTGCAATTTTTGTCGTAATTTTTGCAATCGGGTAGCCCGTAGCTTTTGAAGCAAGAGCGGATGACCTTGATACACGCGGGTTTACCTCGATAACATAATATTGATTCGACTTTGTATCAAGGGCAAATTGAACATTGCAGCCGCCTTCGATTTTTAGTGCGCGAATTATTTTTATTGCAGACGACCTTAGCATTTGATATTCGTTATTTGTAAGGGTTTGAGAGGGTGCAACAACAAAGCTGTCGCCTGTGTGAATACCAATCGGGTCAATGTTTTCCATGTTACAAATGATAATACAAGTGTCGTTAGAATCCCTCATAACCTCGTATTCAACCTCTTTAAAGCCTGCGATTGATTTTTCGACAAGCACTTGATTTATGGGAGATTGAGTTAAGCCCGAGTGAACTATTTCCTCGTATTCTTTTTCATTGTGCGCTATACCGCCGCCTGCACCGCCCAAGGTAAATGCAGGGCGAATGATTATAGGAAAACCGATTTTATTTGCAAACTCCAAAGCTTCCTCATAGCTTGAAACAATTTCACTATCAGGAATGGGCTCGCCTATTTCATTCATTAAATTTTTGAATAATTCTCTATCCTCTGCCTTTTTAATAGAGTCAATATTTGTACCTAAAACTTTTACGTTATATTTTTCAAGCACACCATTGTCATTTAATTCGCAAGCCAGATTTAGCCCCGTTTGACCGCCTAAAGATGCCATAAGACCTTGCGGACGTTCTTTTTCAATGATTTTTGTCAGCATATCAACTGTCAGAGGCTCTATATAAACCTTGTCCGCAATGTGTTCATCTGTCATAATTGTTGCAGGGTTTGAGTTTACAAGCACAACTTCAATACCTTCCTCCTTTAGTGCCCGACATGCCTGCACACCCGCATAGTCAAACTCAGCCGCCTGCCCGATTACAATAGGTCCTGAGCCTATTACAAGAACTTTTTTTATTGAATTATCTTTCATTACACCCTCGCTTTTTTATATTCTTTCATCAACTCAACCCACTCATCAAAAATCACAGCCGCGTCATTGGGACCGGGGGCGGCTTCAGGGTGGAATTGAACGGCATGAACCTTAAATGAATCTATTTTAAAACCTTCTAAAGTATCGTCATTAAGATTTTTGTATGTCGGAGTCATAATGTCACTTAGAGTGTCGGTGTCGACCGCATAGCCATGGTTTTGAGATGACATCATAACTTTATTTGTCAGCAGATTTATTACAGGGTGGTTTCCCCCTCTATGTCCGTATTTTAGTTTATAAGTTTTTGCTCCGAATACAATTGATAAAAGCTGGTAACCAAGGCAAATACCAAAAATCGGCAGTTTTCCAACCAACTGTTTTATGGTTTCAATCTCAACTTTGCAATCTTTAGGATCCCCGGGGCCGTTTGATAAAAATACCGCATCAAAATTTCCGTTTAAAATTGACTGCGCGTTTACGTTTGCAGGGTAAACCTTAACCTCGCATCCTCTATTTACAAGGCTTTTTACTATTCCGTATTTTGCACCGTAGTCAATAAAAGCAAGTTTTATCGGATTTCCCTCGCCTCTAATGTACACCATGCGGGTTGTAACATCATATACGACATCCGGATTTGGTTTATATTTTTTTGTTTCTTCGATTTTTTCTTTTATTTCGTATTCGCTCAAATCGCGCGGGGAAACAAAACAGTTCATAGTGCCCGCTTCGCGGATTTTTTTGGTGAGGGTTCTTGTATCTACTCCCTCAAGAGCTGCAACATTTCTTTCTTTTAAATATTCTCCGAGTTTTTTTGTACTTTTATAGTGAGATTCGTTTTTACAATACTCTTTTACAATTAATGCACCAAGGGCAGGATTTAGTGATTCAAAATCATCATCATTTATCCCGTAATTACCTATTTCAGGATATGTCATAACTATTATCTGGTTAGCATAGCTGGGGTCGGTTATAATTTCCTGATAACCCGCCATAGAAGTATTAAATACAATTTCTCCGAACACTTCACGCGCTGCGCCAAAAGATTTTGCAGTCATTACTGTTCCATCTTCCAGTATTAATGTTGCCATTAGATTACTTCTCCTATTTCTTCATAAATTTTTTCCATAGCTTCAACCCTGTTTTGTGCCGCTGTCACTGCTCTGCCTATTACAAGGTAGTCTGCACCGCCCTCAATTGCAATTTTTGGCGTTGCAATACGCTTTTGATCATCTTTTAGACTCCAAGAGGGTCTTATTCCGGGGCACAAAACTTTAAAATCAGCACCGCAAGCTTCTTTTATAGCTTTTAACTCATGGACTGAGGCTACAACACCACTAAGCCCCGCTTTTTTTGCCAATTTTGCAAGTGTTATTGCAAGATTTTTTACTTCTTTATTTATTTCCAACTCATCGTTTAAAACTTCTTGAGAGATACTTGTTAAGACAGTAACAGCAAGAATTATCGGCGGTTTTTTACCTGTTTTTTGTGCCGCCAAAAGTGCGCCTTCTTTTGATTGCTTCATCATCTCAAGCCCGCCCAAAGCGTGGACATTGTAGAAATTTGCACCGCGAGTAACAATATTTTCACTCGCCTTTTTAACTGTATTTGGAATGTCCATTAATTTAACATCCAAAAAGAAATTTGAATTTTTATTTTTAATATAGTCGATAATTTCATTGCCAAAGCCTGTGTATAGTTGCAACCCGACTTTAAAAGTGCCCACATAAGGGGATAGCTCATCTACTAAGGTTTTTGCTTCTTCAAAAGTTTCAACATCAAGCGCTAAAACAATTTTTTCTTTTATTTTTTCATTAATCATCAATTTTTACTCCTTTTAAAGTCATATTTTCATAGGGTGTAATCTTGCATTTAGAGGCAAAGTCAGCCCCATGTACAGTGTAAGTTTTATCTAAATCAAACTTATTTTTCCCTATCACTTTTATACCCAGAATTTTTGCGGGATTATTTGACATCAAGTCAAGTGTTTTTTGCAAACCGAATTGGGCATAAGTCAGCGAAAAAGAAGTTTCAAGTCCTGTTATTCCGTTTGGTGATTTATTGTATGGCAAAATTTTTTCATCATTACCATGCGGAGCGTGATCTGTTGAGATAACATCAATTGTGCCATCATTTAGAGCCTCAATAACTGCCAGTCTGTCATATTCTTCGCCCAGTGGCGGATTCATCTTAAAAACACCGGTATCTGTAACATTTTGTTTTGTAAAAGTGAAATAATGGGGTGCGCTTTCACAAGTTATTTTTAAACCTTTTGTTTTTGCTGTTTTTATTGCTTCAATGGTGGATTTTTTTGAAATGTGACAAAAGTGCAAACGCGGTGAAAAACCTTCGCGCACAAGTTCTTCAAATATTTGAATTTGCCAAATAGCTTCTTTTGTTTCATCTTCAAGATGCGAGAGGATTAATTTCCCGCTTTTTAGCGCATTGTAGAAAACACTGTGATTTAATACAGGCAACCCGTCGTTAGAAAAAGCGACGGCACCTGCATTTGCAAGTGCCTCAAAATCAACCAATTCGTCTGTGTTTAAGTTTTTTGTAACTGCACAAACGGGATACAGCTTGCATTTATGCCCTTTTGATTTTTCAAGAATATAATTTAGTGTTTCAATATTGTCACAGACAGGATTTGTGTTTGGCATGGCGCAAACCGCACAAAATCCGCCTTTAAGTGCAGCATTTAGCCCTGTTTCAATTGTTTCTTTGTACTCATACCCCGGCTCTCTAAAGTGGACGTGCATATCAATAAAAGCAGGTAATTCAACTATATTCATCTTTGAACCCCTTCAAAAATCAAATCTAACACCGCCATGCGCACAAAAACACCGTTTCTTGGCTGCTCGATTATAATTTCACCTTTTGTATCAAGCAGGGTGCTTGAGATTTCAACATTCCTGTTAACAGGTCCAGGGTGCATTAAAATAGCATTTTTAGGCATATTTTTTTCATTTATTTGATAATCTGCAATATATTGTGTGTAGGGGACATTGTTTTCAATTCTTTCTTTTTGAATTCTAAGCCCCATAACAGCGTCGGCGTCTTTTAGTGCTATGTTTATATTTGGCTCGTATTTTACATGCTCAAGCGTCCAGTCTTCAAAGTAATCGGGCGAGCAGCAGACAATTTTTGCACCAAATCGAGAGAGCAGCTCTATATTTGATTTTGCAACGCGAGAATGAACAATATCCCCGACAATTACTATTTTTTTACCTTCGAGCGTTCCTAAATGCTTGTTAAGAGTATAAAAATCCAAAAGAGCCTGTGTCGGATGAGTTGATTTGCCTTCCCCCGCATTTACAAGAGAAAGCCCGTAAGAATAGTCCTTTTGGGCAAGTTCTTCTATAAAACCTTCTTTAGAATGTCTTATAACTGCAATGTCACAACCTATTGCGTTTAGGTTATTTAATGTGTCAAAAAAGCCCTCCCCTTTTAAGATAGAAGATTTTTGCGCCTCGAAATTAAAAACGTCAAGACCTAATTTTCTTGATGCCATATCAAAAGAAAACCTTGTACGGGTTGAGTTTTCAAAAAACAAAAGTACAACGGAGCCTTTTTGCTTTTTCTTTTGAGTTCCAAGCGGCACATTTTTTTCGTAATACTTTGCAAGTTGCATTATCTCAAGTATTTCGTCATTTTTTAGGCTTTTTATGTCAATTAAATTTTTCATTTTACTTGCCTGTTCTGCTTCCGGGTTTTGTGATTTCTATGCCCAATTTGCACAGCGGGCAATTATCGGGTTCATATGTAACGGGGTCAACTTGTAAAAGCGAGATAATATTCAACTTGTCTTTTAATTTTCCTGCCGAGCGATCCACAATACATGCTACTCCTGCAACCTCTATTTCAAAGGGTTTTAGCGCCTCTATCGTTTCAAAAATTGTTCTTGCGGTTGTAATAACATCCTCGACAATCAACACTCTTTCACCCTTTTTAAGCTTATATCCGCGTCTTAGCTGCATTTCACCGTCTTTTCTTTCAACAAAAAGATTTCTTTTATCGGTCGCTGCAGCAACTTCGTAACCAAAAATTATCCCGCCGATAGCAGGTGATACAACTGTGTCAAACTCAAGTCCTTTAAGCTTTTTAGCTAATTCAGTCGCTATTGTTTTAACAACCGGAGGATATTGATACAGTTTTGCGCATTGAAAATAAGTATCAGAGTGCAAACCCGACGTTAAGCAAAAATGCCCGTTCAATAATCCGTCAAAATCAATCAGCAATTGTTTTACATCCACTTGTGACATTATTTTATCTCCTTAATTTTTTCTTTTAAGTGTTCAAAATCTTTTAATCCGTTGGTTTTTATAAAATTTTCAAGCTCATCGGCTAAAGCATTGCAAACATCGCACTGAGTAAAGTTTTGCGTGCCCACTTCAAAAGCGTCTGCGCCTGCGCTTATAAATTCAAATAAATCATTTAGGCAAGAAATGCCGCCCATCCCTATTATCGGCAACTTTGTGACAGCAGCAATACGTTTAACCATGCTAAGCGCAACAGGTTTTATGCATTTTCCGGAAAGTCCGCCTTGGACCTCCTTTTTGTAAAATTTACCGTTTATAAAATCAATTTTTATACCCAAACCCTTTAGGGTATTAATTGCACTTATCGCGTCCGCTCCTGCCTTTTGAACGGCTAAAGCTAAATTTTCAATACTTGTAACATTGGGGGTTAATTTGACAATTAAACATCCGCCATAATTTTTTCTTACACCCAAAACAAGCTCATATAGTGAATTTGAGTCCACTCCAAACTCTAAACATCCGGATTTTACATTGGGACAGGAAACGTTAAGCTCAATTGCCTCTATTCCGTTTTTATCGGCGATTTGTGCTATTTTTGCATAATCCTCAAAACTGCTGCCTGCGGCATTTAAAATATATGTTATATTTTTCTTTTTTAAAATCGGAATTTTTTCATCTATAAAACGCTCAATGCCAATATTTTCAAGTCCGATTCGGTTTATCATCCCGCAATCCGTTTCAAAAATCCTATCTCCATCATTACCCAAACGAGGCTCGAGAGTAATTCCCTTTGTAACAATTGCGCCTATTTTAGACACATCACAAAAGTCTTCATACTCGTCAGCATAGCCAAAAGTGCCAGAGGCAGCAATTATTGGATTTTTTATTTCGAAATTTGCAATTTTTATTCCCATACTACCACCCTTGAATCAAACACCGGTCCGTCATGACAAATTGTAGCATTTTGAACTTTACCGTCTTTTAAGATTTTAATGACACAACCTCTGCAAACTCCAACCTGACAGGCAAAAACCTTTTCCATGGCGATTTGCGCCTCAAGATTATATTTTTTAGCCGTTTTGTCGACCAATTTTAAAACAATTTCAGGCCCGCAAGAGTATATTACCTCGGGTTTAAATTTTTCAATTATTTCAGGCAAAAAGTCAATTACACTGCCGCCCGTAACTGTTTTATCAGACCCTGTAATCGCTTCATCCCAAGCCTTAAAACCTGATATTAAAAAATTTTCAATGTTTGCATTGTTCAGCTCATCTTTTAAAAACAGCATAGGTGCAATGCCAATCCCCGCACCAACAAGAAGGGATTTCTTATTTTGAATTTTAAATCCCTGCCCCAGCGGCCCCATAAAGTCTATGCTATCACCGACTTTTAGGGATTTTATATAATTTGTACCCTCTCCCTTGAGCTTAAAAAAGACCTCAACAATGCCATCTTTAAAACCTTTTATACTAAAAGGGCGCCTCAGGGTCTTTGGAGGACACAAAATTGAAATAAATTGTCCCGCGTGCGCCTCTGATACATTTGAATTTATTTCAAGCGCAAAAGTGTCGAGCGCAATTTTTTCTATTTTTTTAATACTTCCTTTTTGAATTTTTTTCATTTTTACCCATAAAAAAAGAAAGGCAAAAACCTTTCTTTTATTTTCTATATTTAAGTTTTGACGTTTTTAATTTCATTTGTGCCAAATTCCTTTTACTAGATTATAACCCAAATAAAATTAAAATAAAGAACTTTTGTAAATATATGTAACAAATATATTTTAAAAGCTAAATAATTTTGAATTTAGTCCGATAAACATTACATAAGGGACAATGGAGAAGAAAGAAATATAATGAGTGTTTCAGGACTTGGCTTAAATCAAAATTTATTTTCAGGAATCGACAGTGTAAATGCGCAACAGATATCAGGTGAAATATTTTCACGTGCTGCACAAAAAACAATCGACCTGTCAAAAACAGATTTATCTCAATTCAGACGCCCAGAACTCGGTGTTGATCTTTACAATTCAAAAACAAGTCTTGAACTGCAAAGACAAATCGCAATCACGCAATCAGGTATAAACACTCAAAATATAAACACATCATATCTGAATTCACAGGCAGCAAGCGCATTGTACGGCGGTAACAACATTGCAAAAACCGTTGACGGAAAGCTTTTTGTGCCTGCAAATTCCGAAGTTGAACCAATTAACACAGTAGAACCTCAAAGCCAAAGAGTTGATTTGTACCAAATTGCAAATCTCAACAAAGACGCAAAAGGTTCTAACCCATTTGCATACAAACCGCAAGAAGAAAGCAAAAAAGAAGACAGAGAACCTCTTAATATATTTGCTTAAATCTTGCAAGCATTACTCTAATTCTCCTCCTCTATTGTTCAAATTCGCAGCCCTCACAAGGCTGCTTTTTATTTTTTAAAGTCCAAAGCGTGAGTAAATTACCTCAATATTTTTTAAGTACTTTTTCTCATCAAAACACTCGTTTATTTCTTCATCGCTTAAATGTGCACGCATATTCTCTTTAAAATTACCTTCATCACCTTTAGAAAATGCGCTAAGTGCCTCTTTTTGAACAATTTCATACGCCTGCTCGCGACTTAAACCTTTGCGGGTTAACTTTAGCATACATGCCTGAGAATATATTATTCCGCCGTACTTTTGTGCATTTTTCAGCATATTTTTTTCTTTAACAACAAGGTTATTTACCACATTGTTAAAGCGATTTAGCATATAATCAATTAAAATTGTAGAATCAGGGAAAATTATCCTCTCAACACTGCTGTGAGAGATATCTCTTTCATGCCAAAGGGCAATATCTTCAAGTGCCGCAATAGAATTTGACCTTACAACGCGAGCAAGTCCCGATAAATTTTCACATGCGATAGGGTTTTTCTTGTGCGGCATGGCAGATGAGCCCTTTTGCCCCTCTTTAAAACCTTCTTCAACTTCGCAGACTTCCCATCTTTGCAAATGCCTAATTTCAATTGCAAAGGTTTCAATTGCAGAGGCTATATAAGCTAAAGCGCCAATGTATGCACCGTGTCTGTCGCGCGCTATTACCTGAGTTGAAATTTTAGCCGGTTTTAAACCCAAAAACTCACAAGTAAGTTTTTCAACTTCAGTATCAACATTAGAATATGTGCCCACAGGGCCTGAAATTTGCCCGACCAAAACATCATTTAGAGCATAATTAAAACGTCTTTTTGCGCGCTCCAGCATATCATACCAATTTAAGAGCTTAAAGCCAAATGTTATAACCTCTGCCCCAATACCATGAGAGCGCCCCAAGCAAACCGTATTTTTGTGTTTTTTTGCTAAAGATAAAATGGAATTTAAAAGAATATCCAAGTCATCGTTTATTATATCCGATGCATCTTTTATTTGCAGTGCAAATGCCGTATCTATAACATCCGAACTTGTAAGCCCCATATGCATATATTGCGAGTATTCTTCTTTGATATTCTCATTTACATTTGTTAAAAACGCGATTACATCATGTCGCACTTGTTTTTCAATTTCATCAATTCTATCTACGCTGAAAGAGGCTGTCTTTTTTATGTGTTCAAACGCACTATCGGGGATTTTACCCAGTTTATTATATGCCATGCAAACAGCAAGCTCTACATTTAGGTAGTACGAAAATTTTTGTTCCAATTCCCATATGGAAGAAATTTTTTCTCTTGAATATCTTTTAATCATAAATTTTATTATACTATGAAAAAATATTTTTCAGGCGTTTTATAATTACAAAAGGGATGTTATGAGAATTAATCTTTTAAATATAAAAAGTTTGCAAATGCAGACTTTTACAGCAAAAAAGCATCGCCCTGACGGCGCACAGGGTGCAAATCCCGTATATGCAGCAGTTAAAGCCACTGACGATGTGCAAATTTCAACCGTCAAAAAAGCTCTTGAAGAACTAAAGGAGGTTGAATATTTGCCAAACGATTTAATATATATGCACGCAATAGGAGCAAAACCGCCATTTAACAACGGTCTTGAAGCATACAATTGGCTCAAAGAAAGCGGGGCAGAGATTTTGTATGCAGATTTTTCTAATAAAAATGTCCATGCCTGCCTTAATTTTGATACACAAAAGGGTATTACAATCCTCATAAACTCAAACTATAAGGACGATTGCAGTCATGCAGATATCCTTGCAATTTCGGAGGCGATATTTCATGAATGCGGACATGGAAAAGACTTTGACAGCGAAAACTCCATACAGGAAGAACTGGATTGCCTGAGTCTTAACGTACTTGCGCACAAATATTACGAAAGAAAATATCCTAATGTCTTTAAAAACCATGACTCTTTTTTATTTTCACAAGGGGTCAGCTTATATCCAAAATTATTTTTTAATTTTTACAAAACTGCCCTAAAAAACAGAGTAGCAGAGAAATACGGCTATTTGCAAAGCGGGGATGATAAACACAAGGCATCAAAAATTGCAATGAGCATAAAACAGATATACAAAAACGCAACTCTTATTTAACAAAAATTTACATTAAAATTTCTTATATAGCCTGAAAAGTACCCGCATGGATAATAAAACAGGCTTACAAATTTTAAATTTTATGATATAATAAGTCTAAGGTTGTTAGATTATGTGTGTGCTTTAAAAAATGGGAGGCAAAAATTATGTCAACTCTTGTAGAAAAATTGAAAGGTAAACCGGCAATCAAATCAAAGTTCAACGACGAATTTCAACATTACCTTAAGAAACAATGTCTTAAAACTACTTTCAATGGTCTTGAACTTGAAACATTCAGTTGGTACAAAAAAATGTTAGGCTTAATGTAAGCTTCAAAAGTTAGGTGTTATTTTAGAAAATTAAATCCCAACAAGCTTGTTTAAAAACAAGCTTGTTGGTGTCGTCATCTTGGAAGGTTTCAGACTGTCTTTTTTTTAATGCTGTTTTGTGCAGCAATTTTATAAACTTTATTTTAATCCCTAAAAACAGGCACACTCTTGTTATTGGAGTTAAATCCCCCACCTTTATCAGTGGGGCTTTTTATATACACAAAGGGGGTGTAATAAAGCAATTTTGATGTATAATCGATTTATGAAAAAAATTATCTCTATAGTATTTTTATTTTTAACTACAATACTTTCGGTTTTTTGCGCACCAAATTATCAATACAATATTCATAACGCTAATCCCAACGGCACAACAAATATAAACCCAAAAGAGTTTAGTGCAGGTTCAATGGTTCTTTTTATTGTTGATTTTTCAAACAGTATGAATGAAAAAATGGGCGACAGAACAAAGTTGCGAGTTGCACTTGATACTCTAACCTCCATTTTGCCTCAAATACCTTCTAATGTACAAACAGGACTTAGGGTATACGGTCATCGCGGAGGTTTTACCTATGTTGACGGCTGCAGAGCCTCAAAGCTTGCCGTCCCAATGAGCGTTAACAATTCAGGTGCAATTTTAAATTCACTTTACCAAACCTCGGCTGTTGGCTGGACACCTATAACGTATTCTTTAAAACAAGCTGTAAATTCAGATTTTGCAGGCATTAGCGGCAAAAAACACATAATTCTTCTGACTGACGGCGGCGAAAATTGCGACGAAAGTCCTTGTACATATTCTATAGAACTTATGAAAACAAGAAACGATATCTCAATTGACGTCATTGCATTTGATATATTTGATCAAGAGGCTCGCAATCAACTGAGGTGCACAGCTCTTACAACATCGGGCAAATTTTACAGTGCAAATTCTCCCGATGAATTGAGAAACAGTCTTTTTGAAAGCTTAAATATAGACAAAGACGTTCGAGGCACTATAAAAATAAACCCTTAAAAACTTGACTAAAAACCCTTACAAGCCTATCATTATGGAATGAAAGATATTTTTTTAGTATCTCCTGTTAAAACTCCCGACAACATAAGGGAGTTCTGTAAAAAAACTAACTGTAGAGAGTTTTATGTATATCATCATCGTTTTATAAACGATAATTTCGAATATATTGAAGAATACATAAAGGCTGCACATGAATGCTCGGCACAGATATATGTCAACTTTAAGCACTCTATCGATGAAGAAGAAGTATCAAAAACCAAAAAATTTATAGAATTCCTTCATAAAACAAAAGTAGACGGAATTTTTGTCAACTCGTACGGCATTTTGGAAATAATTAAAACCATGGATTTACCCTTTAAGGTTATAATTGATTCCTACTTTGACATTCATAATTTATGCGGCATTGAATTTATGGAAATGTTTCACAAAATTGACCGCTTAATAATAACCGAAGAACTCTATATTAAAAACATAGAAAAAATCAAAAAATACGCAAAAATTCCGCTTGCAATAGATACAGATAATCTCCCCTATTTTGCGGATGACATAATAAAATCCCGCGCAATTTCCGCTGTTATCATAAAAGGCAAATTTGCAAATTCAAATGAAATTTTAAATGCAATAAAACTTGTTGAAAAAATTCTTGCAAAGCCCAAAATGTTTAAGGAGCAAAAACTCCCCTTTAAACATGTCAGAAAAAGTTTTTACAGGACAAATCACTTTTGCGGAGAAATTCAAAGTGCACAAGGCGGAGATTTTAAATTTGCGAATAATATTCACAAATATGAATGGAAATTAAAAGGAAGCGTATTAAAAAAAGATGTCGACTACAAATCGCTTAAATTGCCTAAAATTAACCTTAGAATATCAAGCCTTGAACAATTAAGAGAGCTTGATAAATTTATACTGAAACTGGGCTTTAATCCGATAAACTCTATTGAATACGGCGAAGTTGCCTCTACTGTTGACCTTTATACAAAAAGTTTTGATGATTTAGTAAGGGAAGTGCGCGAATTTTGTAAAAAACACAAAATAAAACTAAATCTGTCTACCCCAAGAATTCTTATAGAAAGAGACTTTGACAGAGTTTATGAGCTTATTAGAACCCTGGCCCTTGAATCACCAAAGCCTTCTACCGTTGTTGTAAACAATATTGGTATGTGGTGGGCGATTATAAATGACCTTAAATTAAATGACATAAACCTTGAAATAGGGAGCGGAATAAACCTTTTAAACAGCTACTCGATAAAATGTCTTTCAAATTTACACCCCATAAAAGCAATAGACTTTTCTACTTTGGGTGATGAGGAAAATGTTATTTCCTGTATTAAAAAAACAAGACGTTTAATACCTAATAAAAAAATGTTCATAGGTGGCGCAAAAAGAGTTGAAAGCATAGGCTTGTGCCCGCTAAATTGTGACAGTGCAATTGTTTCAAGACTCTCTTGCTCGGCACCATGCCATAAGGGTCATTGGTGCGTTACCGATCCGCTTATTGAAAAGACCTTCCCTATAATGGTTGACGGTTTTTGCAAAATGCACATGTTTGAAGAAAAAATTGTGCAAAACTTTGATAAAATCCCTCACTATTCAAACTTGGGAATAAATGAATTTATAATAGATTTTTCTTCCATCCACTCCCCTCTTGTGCCAAAGATTTTAAGTAACTATCTAAACACCATGCAAAAAATATCTTGTTTATCTCAAGTATGCTAAATACTGATACAGCGGGAAAATTTTTTCTTTATCGTCAAGCGCATTTATCACTTCTTGTTTCATAGACTCCAAGTCTTTCTCACCTTCATTAAAATACAGCTGCCAAGGCGCAACTTTTAGAGCCCGAGCAATTGCAACAAGATTTTCGCACTGCGGATAATTATGACCCGATTCAATTCTTGAAAGGCTTTTCATTTCAATATTTACAATTTCTGCAAGTTGCGTCTGCGAAAGTCCTTGCTTTTTTCTAAAATATTTAATCCTTTCACCAAGAACCTTTTTGAGTCTTGCCGCTTCTGTTTCTTGCATAAAATTCCCCTGTTTTTACTAATTCTAGTTGTAAATAATCAGGATAAAAACTTATTATTAATTAGATTTTTATATTTAATTCTTATTAATAGTTGTAATTTATAGAATTATAATGTAAAATCTTTTTAAAAATTATTACTCAAATGGGGAATTTACATGGCTAATATTATTAATTATGAGAATTATTTCTCTAAAAACACAACTGCATACAAACAAAAAGCTTTTACATTAGCAGAACTTCTTGTATCAATTTTAATTATCTCTGTAATACTTACACTCTTAGCTCCTGTTATTACAAAAAGAGCAAAAGAGAGTATATCAGTAAGTACATCAAGTTTAAATTCAAAGCTGTATATCTACAATAAATCAAATCCTGAGTGTTCTGAAATATCAGGGGTTAATAATTCTATCCAATGTCTTTTTACTGTTCCATCTGGTGTTAAAAGAATTAATGCAATAGCAGTATCAGGAGGTGGAGGAGGAGCAGGAGCAACTCAGCCAAGTATTGAATATGGTAAAAAGTTAACAGTAGCAAATGCAACTCCTAAAACCTCTAAAACTCAAGAACTTACAATAACAAACGGTATGAAAAATATCATCGTAAGTGAACTTATAGGCTCAGGCGCTGGCGGGGGCGGCGCAGCGTGGAGCGGATCGGACGGCTCGCCCCAAAGTCAAGCAGAATGTGCGCCATATAAAGCCATATTTGTCCCCGCAGCATACAATGGAACTAACGGAAAGAATCTTTGTGTAACAAAATTTAATGTAGGAGATACAGGATTCGGTGGACCTCCTATAGCAGCTGGCGTAACAACGGTTTCGCCATACACAAAGTGCTCCGGCACACATTGCTGTTGGCAGGGGCAGACTTCAGACGAGTGCTATGATACCCATAATATTGACTACGACGGCTGTAATAGAACTGCCTGCACAATGCCTGCAGCAAAAAAGTCATGCGAAGAATGGGCACCAGCCGGTACTCCTGCAGGATCTTGGCGTTTA